>NZ_JABFAZ010000007.1:0-73172 GCF_017168505.1 Micrococcus sp. KRD077
GGCCCTCGTCCTCCGGGTCCGCCGCGCGGATGTGGGTCGGCTGCGTCATGTAGCGGCGCGCCATCGCGACCACGGGACCCGGCATGGTGGCCGAGAACAGCATGGTCTGACGCACGGCCGGGACGGCTTCGAGATCGGCCCGGTGAAGATCCACGCGTACGCGCTGAGCATCATCCTGGGCATCGTCCTGGCGCTGTGGCTCGCCGAGCGTCGGTGGCGCGCCCGCGGCGGCCCCGAGGACCGTGTGCTCGACATCGCCCTGTGGGCCATCCCGTTCGGCTTCGTGGGCGGTCGGCTCTACCACGTGTTCTCCTCACCGGACCGGTACTTCGGGCCCGGCTTCGACGGCACGGGCGACCCGATCCAGATCCTGTACGTGTGGAACGGTGGACTGGGCATCTGGGGCGCGATCGCCCTCGGCGCCGTGGGCGCGTGGATCGCGTGCCGCCGCTACGGGCTGCGGCTGACGGCCTTCGGCGACGTCGTCGCGCCGGGCATCCTGCTGGCCCAGGCCATCGGCCGGTGGGGCAACTGGTTCAACCAGGAGCTCTTCGGCGGCCCGACGACCCTGCCCTGGGGGCTCGAGGTCGACCCGGCCAGCCCGAACTTCCCGGCCGGCTACGCCCCGGACACGCTGTTCCACCCCACGTTCCTCTACGAGTGCCTGTGGAACCTGGCCGGGGTCGCGCTGCTGCTCCTCGTGGACCGCGCGCTGCACCTGCGCCACGGCCTCATGCTGTGGTCCTACGTCGCCTGGTACACCGTGGGCCGCACGTGGATCGAGATGCTGCGCATCGACGACGCCGAGATGGTCACGCTCTTCGGCGTCACCCAGCGGCTCAACGTGTGGACGTCCCTGCTGGTGTTCGTCATCGCCCTCGCGTTCATCGTCGGGATCCTGCTGCGCCATCGCGGCGCGGCCGCCGGCCCCCACGCCCACCAGAGCGTGTGGCGCGCCGGGCACGCCCCCGAGGGCGACGACGGCGCCGCCGTCGCCGCGGGCCGCTCCGGGTCCCACGCCGTGGGCGCGGCGGAGGACGACGCCGTCCGGCGCTGACCCGCTCCCCGGCGCGCCCGCGAGGGGCGCCCGGGGCCCCGGTGTCCCACATGGTGGACATTCGGCGTGTCACAGTAACGTCCGGTTCCGCACAGTGGGACGTCGCGCCCGGTAGTGTGTCTTCCACCTCGGGGCCGTCGGCCCCGTGCGTCGGGGCCAGCGCCGTCCCCGTCCGAGCCCCTGCTCTCCGGAAAGGACGGCACCATGCCCGTGGCATCCTCGCCCGCCTCGGCCCCCCGCGCGGGGGGACCGGTGGATCCCTTCGTCCGCTATGCGGACATCCCCGCCGCCCAGGGCCTCTACGACCCGTCCCGGGAGACCGAGAACTGCGGCCTCGCCGTCATCGCCACCCTGCGGGGCACCCCGGGCCACGACATCGTCCAGCACGCGCTGACCGCCCTGCGCGCGCTCGAGCACCGCGGGGCGGTGGGCGCCGACGAGGGCACCGGCGACGGCGCCGGCCTGCTGACCCAGATCCCCGACGAGCTGTTCCGTGCCGTCGTCGACGCCGAGCTGCCCCCCGTGGGCGAGTACGTCGCCGGCACCGCCTTCCTGCCGCCCGTCGACGGCGAGCGCGCCGAGGCGAAGGAGGCCGTCGAGCGGCTGGCCGAGGAGGAGGGGCTGCAGGTCCTGGCGTGGCGCGAGGTGCCCACCGACCCCTCGGCCCTGGGCGTCGGCTCCCGGGCGGCCATGCCCGCGTTCGAGCAGCTGTTCCTGTCCCTGGCGGACGGTCAGGACGGCACCGAGCCGGGGCAGTCGCTGGACGTGCGGGCGTGGCGGGTGCGCCGCCGCGCCCAGTCCCGCGCCGGCGTCTACTTCCCCTCGCTCTCGTCCCAGACGATCGTCTACAAGGGCATGCTGACGACGGCCCAGCTGGAGCCGTTCTACCCGGACCTCTCCGACGAGCGGTTCACCACCCGGCTGGGCGTGGTCCACTCGCGGTTCTCCACCAACACGTTCCCCTCGTGGCCGCTGGCCCAGCCGTTCCGCACCATCGCGCACAACGGCGAGATCAACACGGTCAAGGGCAACCGCAACTGGATGCGCGCCCGTCAGGGCCAGCTCAAGCACCCGATGCTCGGCGAGGTCCCCGAGGACCTGTTCCCGCTGATCAGCCCCATCGGCTCAGACTCGGCCTCCTTCGACGAGGTCGCGGAGCTGCTCATGCTCTCCGGGCGCCCGCTCACCCAGGCGATCATGATGATGATCCCGGAGGCGTGGGAGAACCACGCGACCATGGACCCGGCCCGCCGCGCCTTCTACCAGTACCACTCCATGCTCATGGAGCCCTGGGACGGACCGGCCGCCGTCGCCTTCTCCGACGGCACCCAGGTGGGCGCCGTGCTGGACCGCAACGGCCTGCGCCCCGCCCGCTGGTGGGTCACCGACGACGGCCTCGTCGTCCTGGCCTCCGAGGTCGGCGTCGTGCCGATCGAGCCCTCGGCGGTGGTGCGCAAGGGGCGCGTGGCCCCGGGGCGCATGTTCCTCGTGGACACCGAGCAGGGCCGGATCATCGGCGACGACGAGATCAAGGCCGAGGTCGCCTCCGCCCAGCCGTGGGAGGACTGGGTGCGCCAGAACCTCCTGGACCTGGAGTCGCTCCCCGAGCGCGAGCACGTCCGCCACACCTCCGAGTCGATCCTGCAGCGTCAGCGCATCTTCGGGTACACCTCGGAGGAGCTGCGCATCCTCGTCGGGCCGATGGCCCAGACGGGCGCCGAGCCGCTCGGTGCGATGGGCACGGACACGCCCATCGCCGTCCTCGCCAAGCGGCCCCGGCTGCTCTTCGACTACTTCGTGCAGTCCTTCGCCCAGGTGACGAACCCGCCGCTCGACGCGATCCGCGAGGAGCAGGTGACCTCGATGCGCACCGCGATCGGCCCGCAGGGCAACGTGCTCTCCCTCGAGCAGGTGCGCACCCGCCAGGTCGACGTCCCGTTCCCCGTGATCGACAACGACCAGCTGGCCCGCATCCAGCACCTGCGCGACGCCGACGGCACCCGCCTGACCCTCAAGGTGAACGGCGTGTACCGGGTGGCCGGAGGCGTCGAGGAGCTCCGCGCCCAGCTGAAGGCGATCTGCGAGCAGGTCTCGGCCGCCGTCAACCGCGGCGTGGAGTACGTGGTGCTGTCCGACCGCGGCGCCACCGCCCAGTGGGCGCCGATCCCGTCCCTGCTGCTGACCTCCGCCGTGCACCACCACCTGCTGGCCTCGGCCAACCGCACCAAGAGCTCGCTGATCGTCGAGGCGGGCGACGTGCGCGAGGTCCACCATGTGGCCGTCCTGCTCGGCTACGGGGCCTCCGCGGTCAACCCGTACCTGGCCATGGAGTCCGCCGAGGAGCTCGTGCGCACGGGAGAGGTCTCGGGCGTCACCGCCGAGCAGGCCGTGGCGAACCTGATCAAGGCGCTCGGCAAGGGCGTCCAGAAGATCATGTCCAAAATGGGCATCTCCACGGTCGCCTCCTACACCGGCGCCCAGACGTTCGAGGCGCTCGGCCTGTCCCGGCGCTTCGTGGACCGCTACTTCGTGGGCACCACGAGCCCGCTCGACGGCGTGGGCATCGACGTCGTCGCCGCCGAGATCCAGGCGCGCCACGAGTTCGCGTATCCGCCGGACGGCAACGACATCAACCCGTACCGCGAGCTCGAGGTGGGCGGCGAGTACCAGTGGCGGCGCGAGGGCGCGCCGCACCTGTTCAACCCCGAGACCGTGTTCCGCCTCCAGCACTCCACGCGGGAGCGGCGCTACGACGTCTTCAAGGACTACACGCGTCGCGTGGACGACCAGGCGGAGGAGCTCATGACCCTGCGCGGGCTCATGCGCCTGCGCACGGGCGAGCGGCCGCCGGTGCCCGTCTCCGAGGTGGAGCCCGTCGAGTCGATCGTGCGCCGCTTCTCCACCGGCGCGATGTCCTACGGCTCCATCTCGCAGGAGGCGCACGAGACCCTCGCGATCGCCATGAACCGCCTCGGCGCCCGCTCGAACTCGGGCGAGGGCGGCGAGGACCCCGAGCGCCTGCTGGACCCGGAGCGCCGCTCGAAGATCAAGCAGATCGCCTCGGGCCGGTTCGGCGTCACCAGCCTGTACCTGGCCACCGCGACCGACCTGCAGATCAAGATGGCCCAGGGCGCCAAACCCGGCGAGGGCGGCCAGCTGATGGGGACCAAGGTGTACCCGTGGGTCGCCCGCACGCGGCACTCGACCCCGGGCGTCTCCCTGGTGTCGCCGCCGCCGCACCACGACATCTACTCGATCGAGGACCTGGCGCAGCTGATCCACGACCTCAAGCGGGCCAACCCGACCGCGCGGGTCCACGTCAAGCTCGTCTCCGAGTCCGGCGTGGGCACGGTGGCCGCGGGCGTCGCCAAGGCGCGCGCCGACGTCGTGCTCATCTCCGGCCACGACGGCGGAACGGGCGCCTCCCCGCTGAACTCCCTCAAGCACGCGGGCACCCCGTGGGAGATCGGCCTGGCCGAGGCGCAGCAGACGCTCATGCTCAACGGCCTGCGCGAGCGCGTCACCGTCCAGGTGGACGGGCAGCTCAAGACCGGCCGGGACGTCGTGATTGCCGCACTGCTCGGGGCCGAGGAGTTCGGCTTCGCGACCGCCCCGCTCGTGGTCTCCGGCTGCATCATGATGCGCGTGTGCCACCTGGACACGTGCCCCGTGGGCGTGGCCACCCAGAACCCCGAGCTGCGCGCGCGCTTCACGGGCAAGCCCGAGTTCGTCGTCAACTTCTTCGAGTTCATCGCGCAGGAGGTCCGCGAGCTGCTCTCGCAGCTGGGCTTCCGCACGCTCGACGAGGCGATCGGCCACCGCGAGCTGCTCGACGTGGACGCGGCCCTGCACCACTGGAAGTCCGAGGGCCTGGACCTCTCGGGCATCCTCGCGGACCCCTCCGTCGGCCGGCGTCCGGGCCGCGAGGACGCGCCCATGCGCCGCACCACCGAGCAGGACCACGACCTCGCCTCCCACATCGACCACCGGTTCATCGCCCGGCTGGGGGACACGCTCACGACGGGCACGCCCGTCGTGATGGACGAGGCCGTCGTGAACACGGACCGGTCCGTGGGCACGCTGCTGGGCTACCACGTCACGAGCACGCGGCTCGCCGACGAGCTGGACGACGACACGATCACCGTGCGCCTGACGGGCGAGGCCGGCCAGTCCCTCGGCGCCTTCCTGCCCGCCGGCGTCACCCTGCGGCTCTCGGGCGACGCCAACGACTACGTCGGCAAGGGCCTGTCGGGGGGACGCGTGATCGTCCGCCCCGACGCCGAGGCCCCGTTCGTGGCCGAGGAGAACACCGTGGCCGGCAACGTGATCGGCTACGGCGCCACCTCGGGCCAGCTGTTCCTGCGCGGCCGCGTGGGGGAGCGGTTCCTCGTGCGCAACTCCGGCGCCACCGCGGTGGCCGAGGGCATCGGCGACCACGGCCTGGAGTACATGACCGGCGGTGAGGCGCTGATCCTCGGCGAGACCGGCCGCAACCTCGCCGCCGGCATGTCCGGCGGGCGGGCCTGGGTGCTGGACCTGGACCGGGAGGACCTGAACCCACTCGCCGTCCGCGAGGACGCCCTGATCCTCGAGGCGCCGTCCGCGCAGGACCGGCTGCGGATCGCCGAGCTGCTGGAGCTGCACCGCGCGGAGACGGGCTCCGCCGTCGCCGCCGCGCTGCTCGCCGACCTGCGGGCCGGCGGGGACGCCGCCGACGCCGCGTGGGACCGCTTCACGACCGTCCTGCCCCGGCAGTACGACCTCGTGCTGCGCACCCGTCAGGCCGCGACGGCCGAGGGACTCGACCCGGACGGGGAGGCCGTCTGGGACCGACTGCTGGAGGTGACCCGTGGCTGATCCGCGCGGATTCCTGAAGAACCGGGAGCGCGTCGAGCGCCCCACGCGTCCGGTGCCGGTGCGCATCATGGACTTCAAGGACGTGTACGTCCGCCAGGACGAGGCGATCGTGCGCACCCAGGCCGGCCGGTGCATGGACTGCGGCATCCCGTTCTGCCACTCCGGGTGCCCGCTGGGCAACCTCATCCCGGAGTGGAACGACCTGGTCCGGCGGAGACGCTGGGACGAGGCCGCCGCGCGACTGCACTCGACCAACAACTTCCCCGAGGTCACCGGGCGGATCTGCCCCGCCCCGTGCGAGGACTCCTGCACCCTGGGCATCAACCAGCCCGCGGTCACCATCAAGCAGACCGAGGTGGCGATCGCGGAGCAGATCTTCGACAACGACTGGCTCGAGCCGGTCGTGCCGGCCCGCCTGAACGGCCACACCGTGGCCGTCGTCGGCTCGGGCCCGGCGGGACTGGCCGCGGCGCAGCAGCTCACCCGCGCCGGCTTCACCGTGGTGGTCTACGAGCGCGACGAGCGCCTCGGCGGCCTGCTGCGGCTGGGCATCCCGGACTTCAAGCTGGAGAAGGACGTCCTGGACCGGCGCCTGGCGCAGATGGAGGCCGAGGGCACCCGGTTCCGCACCGGCGTGGAGATCGGCGTCGACCTGCCCTGGGACCAGCTCAAGGCCCGCTTCGACGCCGTGATCGTGGCGACCGGCGCCCCCGTGGCCCGCGAGCTGCCCGTCCCCGGCCGCGGCCTCGACGGGATCCACCTCGCCATGGACTACCTCGTGCAGTCCAACCGCGCGGTCGCCGGCGACGAGGTCCCGGACCAGATCTCCGCCGAGGGGCGCCACGTGGTGATCCTCGGCGGCGGCGACACGGGCGCGGACTGCATCGGCACCGCGCACCGCCAGGGGGCGGCGTCCGTGACGACGCTGGCGATCGGCCAGCAGCTGCCGGTCGAGCGCCCCGTCCACCAGCCGTGGCCCACGATCCCCAAGGTCCACCAGCAGACCACGGCCGACGCCGAGGGCGGCGCCCGCGCGCACCTTGCCTCCACGGTCGAGTTCCTCGGCGACGAGCACGGCCGCGTGCGCGCCCTGCGCGTGGCGGAGACCGAGTACCGCGAGGACGGCACGCGCGGGCCCAAGGCGGGCACCGAGCGCGAGGTCCAGGCGGACCTGGTGCTGCTGGCGCTGGGCTTCACCGGCATCGAGGAGGGGCTGCTCACGCAGCAGCTCGGCGTGCACGTGACACGCGGGCTCGTGGCCCGGAAGGACGGGTACGAGACCGACGAGCCGGGCGTGTTCGCGTGCGGCGACGCCGGGCGCGGCGCCTCCCTGGTGGTCTGGGCCATCGCCGAGGGGCGTGCGTGCGCGCAGGAGGTCGACGAGTCGCTCGAGCGCTGGTCCCGACTGCCGCACCCCGTGGACCCGGACGACCGCGGCCTCGTCCTCGGCTGAGTTCTCCGTCTCATCTTCCGACGCCACGCGGGCCCGCCCTCCACCGAGGGCGGGCCCGCCCCCTATCGTGGGTCGCATGCGACACGCGAAGATCATCGCCACCTTTGGGCCCGCCACCGACTCCGACGAGACCACCCGCGCCATCATCCGCGCGGGGGCGGACGTCGTCCGCCTCAACATGAGCCACGGCGACCACGCGGTGCATGAGACGTCCTACGAGCGGGTGCGCCGCCTCAGCGTGGAGGAAGGCCGCCCCGTCGCGATCTTCGCCGACCTCCAGGGCCCCAAGATCCGCCTCGGGCGCTTCACCAACGGCCCGCATCTGCTCGAGAGGGGCGATCGGATCACCATCACCACCCGGGACGTGCCCGGGACCCGCGAGCTGGTGGGCACCACCCACAAGGGGCTGCCCGGGGACGTCGCCCCCGGCGACGTGCTCCTGGTGGACGACGGCAAGGTGCGCCTGCGCGCCGTCGAGGTCACGGACACGGACGTGCTGGCCGAGGTCGAGGTGCCGGGCATGGTCTCGGACAACAAGGGGATCAACCTGCCCGGCGTGGCGGTGAACGTGCCGGCCCTGTCCGAGAAGGACGAGCGGGACCTGCGCTGGGCGCTGCGCACCGGCGTGGACATGGTGGCGCTGTCCTTCGTGCGGGACGCCGCGGACGTGGACCGGGTGCACGAGATCATGGACGAGGAGGAGCGCCGGGTCCCGGTCATCGCCAAGATCGAGAAGCCCCAGGCGGTGGAGAACCTCGAGGCCATCGTGGACGCGTTCGACGCCATCATGGTGGCCCGCGGCGACCTCGGCGTGGAGCTGCCGCTCGAGGACGTGCCCGTGGTGCAGAAGCGCGCAGTGGACCTCGCCCGCCGCTGGGCGAAGCCGGTCATCGTGGCCACGCAGGTGCTCGAGTCGATGATCGACAGCCCGCGCCCGACGCGCGCCGAGGCCTCGGACTGCGCCAACGCCGTGCTCGACGGCGCGGACGCCGTCATGCTCTCGGGCGAGACCTCAGTGGGCGCGTATCCGGTCGAGACGGTCCAGACGATGGCCCGGATCATCGAGTCCACCGAGACCCACGGCCTCGAGCTCATCCACCCGCTCGGCTCGCGTCCGCGCACGCGTGGCGGCGCGATCACCCGGGCCGCCGTCGAGGTCGCGAACCAGCTCGAGATCCCGTTCCTCGCCACGTTCACCGAGTCCGGCGACTCGGCCCGTCGGCTCAGCCGCCTGCGGCCGCGTCAGCCGATCTACGCGTTCACCCACCACGAGCACACGCACAACATCCTGTGCCTGACGTGGGGCGTCTATCCGAAGATGGTCCCGTTCCAGGACTCCACCGACAAGATGACCCTCCAGGTGGAGCAGTCGCTCACATCGGAGGGCATCGCCCAGCACGGCGACCTCGTGGTCATCGCCGCCGGGTCCCCTCCCGGGGCCGTGGGCTCCACGAACACGCTGCGCGTGCACCGCGTGGGCGACGACGCCGCGGGCGGCTCGTCCGCGGCGTCGCCGCAGACGCGCGAGCCCGTCGGCTTCTGGCCGGCCCGCTCCCCGCTCTGACGAGCGCGCGGGCGCCGCTCAGCCGACCTGGTCGATGACGGCCTGCGCGACCTCCCGCATGGTCAGGCGCCGGTCCATGGAGGTCTTCTGGATCCAGCGGAAGGACTCGGCCTCGGTCAGGCGCATCCGCTCCTGGAGCAGCGCCTTGGCCCGGTCCACGATCTTGCGGGTCTCCAGGCGGTCGCCCAGGTCCCGCACCTCGGCCTCGAGGCTGCGCAGCTCGTCGAAGCGGGCCACGGCCAGTTCGATCGCGGGGACCAGGTCGGCCTCGGTGAAGGGCTTGACCACGTAGGCCATGGCCCCGGCGGTCCGGGCGCGCTCCACCAGCTCGCGCTGACTGAAGGCGGTCAGCATGACCACGGGGGCGAGCCGTTCCCCGGCGATCTCGCTCGCGGCCGCGATGCCGTCCATCACGGGCATCTTCACGTCCATCACCACGATGTCCGGGCGGTGCTCGCGCACGGCCTCGACGGCGGCGCGGCCGTCGCCGGCCTCGGCGACCACCCGGTATCCCGCCCCGGTGAGCACCTCCACCAGGTCGAGGCGGATCAGGGTCTCGTCCTCGGCGACGACGGCCCGCAGGCCGGTCTCCTCGGGAGGCGTCAGCGTGGACACGGCAGCTCCTTCGTGCGGGCCGGGACGGCGTCGGTGCGGCGCCGCTGGTGGTCCACCAGGCTACCGTGCGCGATGGGCGCGGCGCGGGCGCGGCGGCGGGGACCCTCGCCGGAAGGCCGAGGACGCCGGGTCGGGGCGCTGATAGGGTGATCGAGTCCCGCCTCCGGGCGGCACTGCCCGAATGGTGGAATCGGTAGACACGCCGCACTCAAAATGCGGTGCCGAGAGGCGTGTGGGTTCGAGTCCCACTTCGGGCACCGTCGGCGCGCGGCCACCCGCCGTGGGCGCCGTGTCCGTGACCGATCGACCCGAGCTGAGTGGTGTCCTGTGCTCCTGACCAGTCTCCTGCTGACCCTCCTCTCGGTGGTGGCGGCCGTCCCGGCCTCCCGCGCGCTGGGCAGGGACGCGGGCTGGGTCCTGGCCGCACCCCTGCTCGCCGCCGCCGGCGTGCTGGTCGCGGCGTGGACGGGCGGCGTCCGGACGGAGCACCATCCGTGGATCCCCGCGATCGGGGTGGACCTCGACCTCCGGCTGAACGGCCTGGCCCTCGTGTTCGCCATGATCGTCCTCGTCATCGGCGCGGCGATCCTCGCCTACTCCAGCCGGTACCTCAGCCGGGACCGCGCGGAGAGCCGCCCCGGCTCCTTCTACCTGCTGATGACCGCGTTCGCGGCGTCGATGCTGCTGCTGGTGCTCGCCGACAACATCGTGGTCCTCTTCGTCGCGTGGGAGTTCACCTCCTTCACCTCCTTCTTCCTCATCGGGCGCTCGGGGGACCACGCCCGCGACCCCGCGATCCGGACCCTGCTCGTGACCGTGGGCGGCGGCCTCGCGCTGCTGGCCGCCGTCGCCCTCATGGCCGTGCGGACCGGCACTGCCTCGCTGTCCGGGGTGTTGGCCTCGGACGTGTGGTCCGAGGCGGGCTTCACCACCACGGTCGCCGTCCTGCTGGCGGTGGCCGCGTTCACCAAGTCCGCCCAGTTCCCGTTCCAGGCGTGGCTGCCGGACTCCATGGTGGCCATCTCCCCGGTCTCCGCCTACCTGCACGCCGCGGCGATGGTCAAGGCCGGCATCTTCCTGCTGCTGGTGTTCAGCCCGGTCCTGGCCGGGAACCCGGTGTGGTCCGCGCTGTTGATCGGCTCGGGCCTCATCACGGCCCTGCTGGGCGCCGTCTCCGCGATCCGTCGCCACGACCTCAAGGGTCTGCTGGCCTACTCCACGATGAGCCAGTTGGGCCTGCTGGTGACCGCCATCGGCATCGGCACCCCCGTCGCGCTTACCGCGGCGATCGTGCACACCGTGGCGCACGCGCTGTTCAAGTCGGCGCTGTTCATGCTGATCGGCGTGGTCGACCACGAGGCCGGCACCCGCGACCTGCGAGAGCTCGCGGCCCGCCACGTGCGCATGCCGGTCACCGGCACGGCGATCGCCGTCGCCGCCCTGTCGATGGCGGGCATCCCGCCGCTGTTCGGCTTCATCTCCAAGGAGGGCCTGGTCGAGGCCGCTCTCGGGACCCCCGGTCCCGCATGGCTCCCCGTCCTCGTCACCGCCGGCATCGCCCTGACCTCCGTGTTCACCGTGGCCTACTCCGGCCGTCTCGTGCTCGGCGCCCTGGGCCTCTGGGGTCCAAGCCCGGACGGGGCCGCCCATTCGTGGCCGACCGGCCGGGAGGACGAGGTCCACGAGGCTCCTGCCACCTTCTGGGGCGTGCCCGTGCTGGCCGCGGCCGCGGGCGTGGCCCTGGGCCTGCTGCCCGGTGTGCTGGACACCCCCGTCTCCTACGCGGCCGAGGCCGCCTCCGGCGCGGAGGTGCACGCGCACCTGGCGCTGTGGCACGGCGTGAACACGGCCCTGCTCGTCTCCGCCGCCATCATCGTGCTCGGTCTGCTGCTGGTGGCCTTGCGCCGCCCGGTGGAGCGCGTGGCCTCCCACGCCGCCCTGCCGTTCTCCGCCCTGGATGCGGTGGACGAGGTTCGGCACCGGCTGATCGGCGTCGGCGCGGTCGTCTCGCGCGCCTCCGGCACCCTGGCTCCCCGCCCCCACCTCCTCATCCCCGCCCTGGTCCTGGGGCTCCTCGCCGTGGCCGGTGTCGCCACGATCGAGGATTTGCCCGCCGTCGTCGGCCAGCCCTCGCGCTGGCACGACTGGGTGCTGGTCGTCCTGGTGGGTGCCGGCGTGATCGCCACCATCCGCGCCAAGACGCGCATCGCCGCCATGGTGGTGGTCGGCGTCGTAGGGTTCGGCATGACCCTGTGGTTCCTCACCCTCGGCGCCGTGGACGTGGCCCTGACCCAGCTGATGGTCGAGGTGCTCACGGTGTGCGTCATGGTGCTGCTGCTGCGCCGCCTGCCCGCCCGCTTCAGCGACGAGCCGACCCCGCGCAGGATGCAGGCGGTCCTCGCCGCCTCCGTCGCCGGCGTCGCCGCGACCCTGGGCGTGCTCGCGTTCACCGGCCGCTCCAGCATGTCGGAGATCGCCCACTTCTACCTGACCCAGAGCTATGCCCAGGCTGGGGGGACCAACGTGGTGAACGTGATCCTCGTGGACTTCCGCGCCGTGGACACGTGGGGCGAGATGACCGTGCTCGGGGCGACGGCGCTGACCATCGCGGCCCTGTTGCTCAACCGTCGGCCGACGCCTCCACAGCCCTCCGCCGTGGACATGCGCTCCCCACTCGCCCACGTGCGCGAGAACCTCGTCCACATCCGGGTGTTCGGCCGTGTCTTCGGCGTGCTGATCATCCTGCTGTCCGCGTTCCTGCTGCTGCGCGGGCACTACGAGCCCGGCGGCGGCTTCATCGCCGCACTGGTCGCCGGTGCCGGCTACGCCCTGCTCTACCTGGCCGCCGACTCGGACACGGCCCCGGAGTTGCGGTGGCCGTACCTGGCCTTCATCGGCTCGGGCATCGCCGTCGGCACCGCGACGGGGATCGTCGGTTACCTCACCGGCAAGGGCTTCCTCGGAGCCGCGGGAGTGAAGGTCCTGGACTACGGGCTCTCCACCACGCTCGCGTTCGACATGGGCGTGTACCTGGCCGTGATCGGCCTGATCGTGGCCGCGTTCTCCCTGCTCGGCCCCGAGCGGCCGGGTGAGGACCCGCTCCGCGCCTCGAGCCGTGACCCCGGCGTCGCGCCGGCGGCCCCGTCCTCCGATCCCTCGGCCCCGACCACCACGACTGCACGAGAGGAGGTCACCCGATGACCGTCGCCCTTACCGTGGGACTTCTGACCTTCGGCGCGTTCTACCTGTTCTCCAAGCGCGAGCTGCTGCGCGTGATCCTCGGCATGGTCCTGCTGGGCCACGCCGCCAACCTGGCCATCATCGCCGCGGGCGGCACCGACCGCCGCGGGCTGCCCTTCGCGGGGACCTCAGACGTCGAGGTGCAGGCCGATGCCCTGCCGCAGGCCTTCGTCCTGACCGCTATCGTGATCGCCTTCGCGATCACCGTGCTGCTGCTCGCGCTGGCCGTCACCGGGCGCGCGGACGACGCGGTGGCCTCGCCGGGGGAGACCCGCGACTCCCTGGAGCAGGCCGCCGCCGACGCACGCTTCCCGCGCGAGGAGCGGCACGCCGCGGCCGGCCGGATCGCGCAGCACTACGCCGGCCAGGGCCCGGAGGTGCGTCGATGAGCGCCGTCCCGCTGGGCCAGCTGCTGCCCCTCTTCGCCGCCGTCCCGCTGCTGTCCGCCGGTCTGCTCGTGCTGGCGGGGGAGCGTCCCCGCCTCCACCGGGCAGTCCTGTTCGCGGTGCTCGGACTCGTCACCACCGGCGGGCTGGCCCTGGGCGTCCACGCCCTCGACGGGTCCGTGCTCGCCACCTCGCTGGGCGGCTGGCCCGGGGGCATCGGGATCGGCTTCGCAGCGGACATGCTGTCCGCCCTGATGCTCGTGCTCACGAGCGCCCTCACGATCGTGGGCGCGGCGTTCGCCTACGGCTCCCGCGTCGCTAACTCCCAGTTCTTCGCCCCGCTGCTCCTGATCCTCATCGGCGGAGTCAACGGCGCCCTGCTGACGGCGGACCTGTTCAACCTGTTCGTGTTCATCGAGGTCATGTTGGTGCCCAGCTACGGCCTCTACGTCCTCTCCGCCAACCGCCGTGAGCCCCTGCGCCGAGTGGACGGGGCGCGGCTGTACGTCACCCTCAACCTGCTAACCTCCACGATCCTCCTGGTCGGCGTCGGCTTCGTCTACGGGCTGACCGGCTCGGTGAACCTCGCGATGCTCGCCGGGTCCGCCGCGGCGGACCCACGCATCGCGATCGCCGCGGGCATGGTGCTGTTCGCACTGTCCATCAAGGCCTCGGTGGCCCCGCTGCACGGCTGGCTGGCCTGGGCGTACTCCTCGACCTCCCCGGCGGTGACGGCCCTCTTCGCCGCCCTGCACACCAAGGTCGCCGTGTACGGGCTCTACCGGATCTACTCCGTCATGTACGACGGCGATGCGCGTCTGCTGCCGCTCATCCTGGTCCTGTCCCTCGCCACCCTCGTGGTGGGTGCGCTCGCCTCGGTCGGTGAGCACGGTGTGCGCGCCGTGTTGTCGTGGCAGATGGTGAGCGGCATCGGCGGCATCCTCGTCGGACTCGGGCTCTCCACGCGCCTGGGTCTCGCGGCGGGCCTGTTCTACCTCGTGCACCACATGGTGGCGATGGGCTGCCTCCTGATGGCGGCCGGCGCGATCGAGGTGCGCTACGGCACCGGCCGTCTCGCGGACCTGCAGGGCCTGGCCCGGCGCGAGCCGCTGATCGCCGTCGCCTTCTTCGTGGGCCTGCTCTCCCTGGTCGGCATCCCGCCCTTCTCCGGGTTCGTGGGCAAGCTCATGCTCGTCAGCGCCGGCCTGGACGCCGGCCGCGGTGTCACCGCTGCGCTGGTGCTGGGCGCCTCCCTGGTGAGCCTGTGGGCTCTGCTGCGGGTGTGGGACGCCTGGTTCTGGGGCGCTCCGACGGCCCCACACGGGCACCGCGAGCGCCTGGCCACCGCGGCCATGCCCATCGTGGGCCGGGCGGGCTCCGTGCCGTCGCCCTCCGGCCGCGGCTCGAGCACCGACCACGAGCGCACCGAGTCGTGGGCCTCGCAGGAAACCCTCGATCCGCCCACGGGCGTGCTGCCGGTGACCGTGGATCCGGACGAGGACGTCACGCGCTCCCGCATCCCAGGCCGGCTGGCCGCCCCCGCCGTCGTCCTAGCTATGGCCACCCTCGCCCTCGGGCTCGGCGGTCAGGCCCTGTGGACCGTCACCGACCTCGCGGCTCAGGGCCTGATGGACCCCAGCAGGTACATCGAGGCGGTGCTCAACCCATGAGCACCGCACTCCCGCAGCCTCCGGAAGGAGACGCCCCCATGCACACCGTCGCCCCCGCCGACGGGACCGTCGACCTGGCGCCCGGCACGGCCTCCGCCGTGTCCTGGCCTTGGCGGTGGCTCGTGTTCTGGTGCTGGTACGCGTGGGCCCTGGTGACCTCTTCGAAGGCGGTCATCAAGGACCTCGTCACCCCCGGCGTCCAGGCGCGCTCGGGCATCGCCCGCGTGCGCAGCAACTGCCGCACGGACGCCGAGGTCACCCTGCTCTCGGCGCTGATCACCCTGACGCCCGGCACGTTGACGCTGGGCACCCGGCGTGCCGGCGCCGTCGGTGACGAGGACGGTGACCCGGACGCGCGGCGCCTGCTCTACGTGCACGGCCTGTACGCTGACGACGCCGACGCCCTGCGCGCGGAGATCCACGACATGGAGGCGCGCATGCTCCACGCGATGCGGAAGACGGGGGTGGCATGATGCCCTTCGCCTACGACTGGTCCCTGGTGGGGATCGACCTGGCCATCGCGCTGCTGACCGTGTCGGCGCTCGTGTCCGCGTACCGGATCGTGGTGGGCCCGCTCGACGCGGACCGCGCGGTCTCGGGCGACCTGCTCACGTTCAGCGTGCTCGGGATGCTCGTGCTGTTCGGCGTCCGGGCGGACAACCCGTGGACGTTCGACTTGGTCCTGATCGCCGCGGTCGTGGCCTTCCTGTCCGGCATGTCCCTGGCCCGCGCGCTCACGCGCGGCAAGCGTTGAGGAGGTCGCACCCGTGGACGTCGTCCTGACCGCCGCCGGCTCCGTGCTCGTGGTGATCGGAGCCCTTGCGTTCGTCACCGCGGGACTCGGTCTGATCCGGTTCCCCGACCCCTACACCCGCGTCTCCGCCGTGGGCACCGCCGGCGGCGTCGGGATGATCCTGATCGTGGTGGGCGCCCTGCTACTGGCCCCGGGGGTGGCCGCGTTCGTGAAGGTGGCCCTGATCGTGGTGCTGCAGCTGGGCTCGGCCTCGGTGGCCACCATGGCCCTGGGCCGCTCGGCCTACCTCACCGGGGTGCCCATGAACCCCGGGCACTACGACGAGCTCGCCGAGGACACCCCGGGGCGCGAGCACGGCGAGCCCGCTCCCCGCGCGCCGGACGAGGTCTGAGACCGCTCGCACGCGGCGTCGGACCGGCCCGTCCCGTCTCCCGGGGCGGGCCGTGCCGCCTCAGGGGCGCGGCGCCAGGACCAGGTTAGTGATGCGGGCGGTCGAGAGCCGCCGGCCCTGCTCGTCCGTCATCACCACCTCATGGGTGACGAGGGTGCCGCCCAGGTGGACGGCGGTCGCGGTGCCGGTCACGAGGCCCGAGCGGACGGCCCGGTGGTGCGTGGCGCTGATCTCGACCCCGACGACGTTGCGGTCCGGCCCGGCGTGGATCTTCGCGGCCATCGAGCCCAGGGACTCGGCGAGCACGAGGTGGGCGCCGCCGTGCAGCAGCCCGACGGGCTGCTCGTTGCCCGCCACGGGCAGGGTGGCGACGGCGCGCTCGGCCGTGAGCTCGAGGAAGCGCAGACCCATCTTCTGGGCCAGGGGGCTGATCGCCGCGCCGCCGAGGGCGGCGACGAGCTCGGGCGTCAGACCGGCCTCGGCGCAGGCCGCCTCCAGCTCGGCGGGGCTCAGCTCGGGGGTGACGCCGGGGCGGTACACGCGCTCGGAGGCGGCGGGGGTGGTCTCGGTGTGCTCACTCATGAGCACTAGGCTGGCACACGCGACCGGCGCGCCCCGCGCCGCGCGCCGAGAGGAGACGTGAGCACCCATGGCGGCAGATCCGACCCCAGAGGCCCCGCAGCGGCTGCTGGTCCTGGACGGGCACTCGATGGCGTTCCGCGCGTTCTACGCGCTGCCCGCCGAGAACTTCGCCACGGACACGGGCCAGCACACGAACGCCGTGTACGGCTTCACCGCCATGCTCCTGACCATGATCCGGCAGCAGCGGCCCACGCACGTGGCCGTGGCGTTCGACCTCTCCGGGCCCACGTTCCGCTCCGAGGAGTACGGTGAGTACAAGGCCGGCCGCTCCGAGACGCCCGCGGAGTTCGCGGGCCAGATCGAGCTGACCGTGAAGGTCATGGAGGCCCTGGGCATCCCCACGCTCACGCTGGAGGGCTACGAGGCCGACGACATCGTGGCCACTCTGTCCGCGCGCGCCGAGGAGGCGGGGTGGGAGGCCGTCGTCGTCTCCGGTGACCGGGACGCGTTCCAGCTCATCTCCGAGCGCACCACCGTGCTCTACCCCAAGAAGGGCGTCTCCGACATCCCGCCGATGGACGCGGACGCCGTCATGGCCAAGTACGGGGTCGCCCCCGCCCAGTACCCCGAACTCGCGGCCCTCGTCGGCGAGGCCGCGGACAACCTGCCCGGCGTGCCCGGCGTCGGTCCCGGGTTCGCCGCGAAATGGCTGAAGCAGTACGGGGACCTCGACGGCGTGCTCGCACACGCGCACGAGATCACGGGCAAGAAGGGGGAGGCGCTGCGCGAGCATCTCGAGGACGTGCGCCGCAACCGCCGCCTCAACGCCCTCGTGCGCGACCTCGACCTGCCGATCGGGCTCGAGGCGATGCGGCTCGAGATGCCCGAGCGCGAGCCCGTGGAGGAGCTGTTCGACGCGCTGCAGTTCAACCGCATCCGGGAGCGCGTGTTCGAGGTGTTCGGCGAGCGGGTGGGCGAGGACGCGCCGCCCCCCGAGGTCGAGGCCGCCCCGGAGTTCGCCGAGGCGACGACGGCCGAGGACGTGCGTGCGTTCCTGGCCGCAGAGGCCGGCAACCTGCTCGGCGTCCATGTGGACGTCGAGGGCCCGGCCCTGCTGCCCCGCCGCAAGGTGCCCGTGCCCGGCACGTTCGGCACGCCCGTCGGCGTCGCGCTGGTGGGCGAGCACGCGGGCCTGCACGTCACCCTCGACGGCGACGCCCCGGACCCGGCGCTGGTGGCCGCCGTGCGCGAGGCCCTGGGCGAGGGCGGGCTGGCCAAGGCCGTGCACGACCTCAAGCGCACGCTCAAGGCGCTGGCCGCGCCTACCGAGGGCGACGGGCTCGGCCCGGACGCGGCCCTGGACGGCGTGGTGGACGACGTGCTGCTCTCGGCCTACCTGATCCAGCCGGACCGGCGGGACACCTCGCTCGAGGCGCTGGCGGAGGCGCATCTGCACACCCCCCTCACCGCCCCGCGCGAGCCCGCGCAGCAGCGGGCGCAGGGGACGTTCGACCTCGACGGCGGGCAGGCCGCCGCCGAACGCGCGGACCGCGCCGCGGACGCCGTGCGGGCCGCCTGGGTGGTGCGCCGTCTCTCCACCCAGTTCACGCCCCAGGTGCTCGACCGCGGGGCCCAGCGGCTGCTGCAGGAGCTCGAGATCCCGCTCTCGCGGCTGCTCGCCCGGATGGAGCTGACCGGCATCGCCGTCGACGTCGACGCCCTGACCGGCCTGCGCGAGGACTTCACCGCCGCCGCCGACGCCGCCAAGGAGTCCGCGTGGGCGTCCGTCGCGGAGGAGACCGGCGGGATGCAGGTCAACCTCGGCTCGCCCAAGCAGCTGCAGGAGGTGCTGTTCGAGCGGCTCAACATGCCGCGCACGCGCAAGACGAAGACCGGCTACTCCACGGACGTGGACTCGCTGCAGGACCTGCTCGAGCAGACCCGGCACCCGTTCCTCGAGAACCTCATGGCCCACCGTGACGCCACGAAGCTCCGGCAGACCGTGGAGGGGCTGCTCGAGACCGTCGCCCCGGACGACCGCATCCACACCACCTACTCGCAGACCGCCGCCGCCACGGGCCGACTGTCCTCGCTGCACCCGAACCTCCAGAACATCCCGGTGCGCACCGAGGCGGGCCGCCGCATCCGTGAGGTGTTCGTGGCGGACGAGGTGGCCGGGGAGCAGGCCGTGCTGCTCTCGGCCGACTACTCCCAGATCGAGATGCGCATCATGGCGCACCTGTCCGAGGACGAGGGGCTGATCCAGGCCTTCCGCGAGGGCGAGGACCTGCACTCGTTCGTCGGCTCGCAGGTGTTCGGGGTGGACCCGGACGACGTCACCGCCGAGCAGCGCGCCAAGGTGAAGGCGATGAGCTACGGCCTGGCCTACGGGCTGTCCTCCTTCGGGCTGTCCAAGCAGCTGAAGATCTCGGTGGACGAGGCGCGCGGCCTCATGAAGGGCTACTTCGACCGCTTCGGCGGCGTGCGCGACTACCTGCGCGACGTCGTCGCACAGGCCCGGCAGGACGGGTACACCTCGACGATCGAGGGGCGCCGTCGCTACCTGCCGGACCTCAGCTCGGACAACCGTCAGCTGCGGGACATGGCCGAGCGCGCCGCGCTGAACGCCCCCATCCAGGGCTCGGCCGCGGACATCATCAAGCGCGCGATGCTCGACGTGCAGGCCGGCCTCGAGGAGCACGGGCTGGCCTCGCGCCTGCTGCTGCAGGTCCACGACGAGCTCATCCTCGAGGTCCCGGCCGCCGAGCTCGAGAAGGCCACGGCGCTCCTGAAGGAGCGGATGGGCCGGGCCGCCGAGCTCTCCGTGCCGCTCGACGTGCACGTGGGCCGGGGAAGGAGCTGGCATGACGCCGCGCACTGACGCGCCGGAGGGTCCGTCGCTGCGGCGGCTGGCCGACGCCGCCGAGGCCCGGCTCGGCGAGCACGGCCTCGCGCTGCGCGACCTCGGGGTCCTCGGGCCCGAGGACCCCGCCGCATCGCACTTCGTGGCCGCGGTCGAACGGGGCTTCTACGAGACGGTGCCCACGGGCGCCGCGCTCCGCCAGCAGCTCGAGGCCCACGCGGCCGACGGACGGCGCCGGCTCGGCGTCTACGCGCCGGGGGACGACCCGGCGGCCCGCCGCCCCGCCGCCACCTTCGAGGACTTCGTGCAGCCGCTGACCACGTGGCCCGGCCGCACCGTCGACGCGTGGCTGATCACCGACGTGACCGTCTCGCCGGACGCCCGCCGGCGCGGCGTGCTGCGGGCCATGATGCTCAGGTCCCTCGCGGACGCCCGCGACGCCGGCCTGTGCGCGGCCGCCCTGACCGCGACCGAGGCCGCCATCTACGGCCGCTTCGGCTTCGGGGCCGCCACCCGGTGGCACGCCGTGCGGATCGACGTCTCGGGCGCCCCCGCGTTCACGGGCGCCCCGGCCGGCGGGCGGGTCACGGTCGAGGAGCCGCGCGAGATCCCCGGCCTCGTGGACGAGCTGTACGGGCGGGTGCTGCCGGCCACCCCGGGCTCGGTCCAGCGGACCTCGTTCAGCGTGCATCGCTGGGAGGACCGCGAGGCGAGTCGGAACGAGGGGCGCGGCTCGGGGCTGTACGCGGCGGTCCACCGCGACGACGACGGGCGGGTCCAGGGCGTCGCGCTGTATCGGTTCGAGGGCTGGGATAAGGAGCCGCCCACGATCACCGTCACCGCGTTCCTCGCGGCGACCGCCGACGCGCGGCGCGGGCTCGTCCACCACCTGGCCCGACTGGACCTGGTCGAGCGGATCGAGTGGGGCCGCGCGCCCGAGCCCGGTTGGCTCGAGGCGCTCTTCGTCGACGAGCGGCGGGTGAGTCGGCACCGCGGCTCCGACGACCTGTACCTGCGGGTCCTGAACCTGCCCGCCGCCATGGCGGCCCGTGGCTGGGCGGGCGACGGGGAGGTCGTCGTCGCCGTCGAGGACGCGCTCGGCGCGATCGACGGGACGTGGCGGCTCACCGTCCGCCAGGGGCGCGGCGCCGCCGAGCGGTTGGGCCCCGCGGCCGACGCCGTGGGCCTGGGCGCGGGACTCCGGCTCGACGCGGCCCGGTTCTCCGCGCTCTGGCTCGGCGGGCACTCCCGCGGGGCCGGCGCCGCGGTGCTGGCGGAGGCCGGTGTCGTGGCGGAGCTGCGGGCCGGCGCGGCGGAGGCGTTCGACGGGCTTGTGCGACCCAGCCGACCCCTGCACACCCTCGTCGGCTTCTGATACGCTGGACGAGCACATTCGTGCGCGTTTGATACATGTCCATCACGACCCACGCCGGGTGGGGCCCCTCTGGTGCCCGGATGCCGCCCACCGGCGGCATCGATCCCGACGTGACCCCCGATCCCAACGGAGTCCCTCCTACATGACCACCACTTCCAACGCCCCGCAGGTCGCCATCAACGACATCGGCTCTGCCGAGGACCTGCTCGCCGCCATCGACGCGACCATCAAGTACTTCAACGATGGCGACCTCGTCGAGGGCACCGTCGTCAAGGTGGACCGCGACGAGGTCCTGCTCGACATCGGCTACAAGACCGAGGGCGTCATCCCGTCCCGCGAGCTGTCCATCAAGCACGACGTGGACCCGGACGAGGTCGTGGCCGTGGGCGACACCGTCGAGGCCCTGGTCCTCACCAAGGAGGACAAGGAGGGTCGCCTGATCCTCTCGAAGAAGCGCGCCCAGTACGAGCGCGCCTGGGGCGACATCGAGAAGATCAAGGAGGAGGACGGCGTCGTCGAGGGCACCGTCATCGAGGTGGTCAAGGGCGGCCTCATCCTCGACATCGGCCTGCGCGGCTTCCTCCCGGCCTCCCTCGTGGAGATGCGCCGCGTGCGCGACCTGGCCCCCTACATCGGCCAGAAGCTCGAGGCGAAGATCATCGAGCTGGACAAGAACCGCAACAACGTGGTCCTGTCCCGCCGCGCCTGGCTCGAGCAGACCCAGTCCGAGGTCCGCTCCAACTTCCTCCACAAGCTGGAGAAGGGCCAGGTCCGCAACGGCACCGTGTCCTCCATCGTCAACTTCGGCGCCTTCGTGGACCTGGGCGGCGTGGACGGCCTCGTGCACGTCTCCGAGCTGTCCTGGAAGCACATCGACCACCCGTCCGAGGTCGTCGAGGTGGGCCAGGAGGTCACCGTCGAGGTCCTCGAGGTGGACATGGACCGCGAGCGTGTCTCCCTGTCGCTGAAGGCGACCCAGGAGGACCCGTGGCAGCTCTTCGCCCGCACCCACGCCCTCGGCCAGGTCGTGCCGGGCAAGGTCACCAAGCTCGTGCCGTTCGGTGCGTTCGTCCGCGTGGAGGACGGCATCGAGGGCCTCGTGCACATCTCGGAGCTGGCCTCGCGCCACATCGACACCGCCGAGCAGGTCGTGTCGGTCAACGACGAGCTGTTCGTCAAGGTCATCGACATCGACCTCGAGCGTCGCCGCATCTCCCTGTCCCTCAAGCAGGCCAACGAGGGCGTGGACCCCGAGGGCACCGAGTTCGACCCGGCGCTCTACGGCATGGCCGCGGAGTACGACGAGGAGGGCAACTACAAGTACCCCGAGGGCTTCGACGTCGAGACCAACGAGTGGATGGAGGGCTTCGAGACCGAGCGCGCCGCCTGGGAGCAGCAGTACGCCGACGCTCAGGCCCGCTGGGAGGCCCACAAGGAGCAGGTGCGCCGCTCCCTCCAGGAGGAGGCCACCGCCGGCGCCGACGCCGGTGCGGGCCTGGGCGGCTCGTCCTACTCCTCCGAGGCCCCGTCCTCGGACGGAGGCACCCTGGCCTCCGACGAGGCCCTCGCCGCCCTGCGCGAGAAGCTCACCGGCAACTGATCGCCGCGGTGCGTGACCGTCCCTGACGGCCCGCGCCGAGCACCCGACGCCCCGTCCCTCCCTCCGGAGGGGCGGGGCGTCGTCGCGTCCCGGGGGGCTGGCCGTGGGGGAGCGGACGGGACCCGACGGCCGCGCTCAGCGGCGCTCGGAGACCGTCACGGTGAACGTGCGGTCGCGCGCCGTCTGCCGGGTCGGCCCGACGAGGTCCTCCAGCACCGGCCGGTACCGCAGGTGCGAGTTCCAGACGCACCACAGCCGGCCGCCCGGCTCCAGCACCCGCGCCGCGGCCGCCACCAGCCGGTGGGCCACGGAGGGGTCCACGGCGTTGCCGTCGTGGAACGGGGGATTCAGGAGCACGCACTCCTCCGTCCCGTCCGGCCACGTGGTCAGGGCGTCGTCGCGCACGGCCCGGACGCGGTCCGCCACGCGGTTCGCGCGGGCCGTGGCGAGCGTCGAGGCGACCGCCACGGCGGACTGGTCGGTGGCCAGCACGGTGACGTGCGGCCACAGCCGCGCCGCCCCGACCGAGAGCAGCCCGTTGCCGCACCCCAGGTCCACGAGGCGCCCCGGCGGGCGCGGGTCGTCGGCGAGCGAGGTGAGCAGCAGACGGGAGCCCGGGTCGGCGGCGGCTCCGCCGAAGGTGCCGGCGTGGGCCACCAGGTGCAGGCGCCCCACGCCGGGGACGTCGCGGTCGGCCTCCTCCGGCGGCCGGGGGTCACGCCGGGACGCGGGCCCCGGGCCGTGAGCACGCGCGCCTTGCGGCGTCCCCGTCCGGCGACGACGTCCTCGAACGCCGCGCCGAGCACCGCGTTCATGCGCGGACTCATGTGCTTGTCGCGGCCGCCGGCCAGCAGGACCACGCCGGGGTCGGCCACGGCTGCGACGATCCGGGACAGCCGGTCGAGCTCGTCGAGCGAGCGGGGCAGCGGCAGCAGGACCGTCCGGGCGCCCCGGGCCGCCTCCTCAGGCGTGGCCGTTCGCTCGAGCTCGCCCGTCTCCCCGCCGAGGCGACCGGCGGCGCGCCACGCGGCGAGGTTCGCGTCCAGCGAGCGCTCGGCGGAGGCGTCGTCCTGGTGGATCCGCACGTCGTGGCCGGCCGTGAGCAGGGGCAGGGTCAGCGCGCCGTGCCGGTCCTCCAGGACGGCCACCGGGCCGGGGACGTGCCCGCTCGCGATCCACCCGGCCAGGGTGTCGAGCAGGAGCAGGTCCGCCGCGTCGTGGGCCTGGCGGTCGGGCTCGGTCGGCAGCGGCCACCGATCCAGCGCCGCGAAGTCCACGCCCGCGGTGAGGTCGTCCGGCAGCCCGCCACGGGCGACATCGGGGGTGACCCCCCGGGGCAGCGGTTCACTCATGGTCCACCCAGTCCTCTCCGATCCGCTCCGCATGCCCCGCGCCGGCCGTGACGTCCGCGAGCCGCGCCGCGAACGCCGCGCGGGCCTCCTCGGTGTCCGGCACGCCGACCGTCAGGCGGACCCCCGCGGCGCCGTAGCTCGCCTCCAGCACGGACACGCCCGCCGCGCGCAGCTCGTTCTCCCACCGGCCGGCGTCGGTGTGGGGCGCCTCCACCGCGAGCAGGGCCAGCCGGGAGCGGGTGCGCAGCGGGGCGGCGTCGAGTGCCCCGGACACCGAGTCCGAGTAGGCGCGCACCAGGCCCCCGGCGCCCAGCTTGATCCCCCCGAACCAGCGCACGACGACGGCGCACACGTCCGTCAGGTCGGTCCGGCCCGGCGCGGTCTCGCGCTGGAGGACGGCCTCGAGCATGGGGACGCCGGCCGTGCCGGCGGGCTCGCCGTCGTCGCTGGAGCGCATCCGGTCCCGGGCGGGGCCGAGGACGAACGCGCTGCACACGTGCCGCGCGTCGTGGTGCCGGCGCCGCAGGACGGCGACCATCTCGCGCGCCTGCGCCTCGTCCTCGACGCGCCCGAGGTAGGTGAGGAAGCGGCTGCGGCGGATCTCCACCTCCCGTTCCAGCCAGCCGTCGGGGTCGCGGGCGGACGCCGGCAGGACCGTGCAGCGCGCGGTCGGGGCGGGGGCGGGATCGGGCATGACCCCACCCTAGGGGCTGGCCGAGGACGGGCACGCCGTCGAGCCCCGACGTGAGCTTCGGTACAGTGGAAGACCGTGCCACCCGGCACCGGCCCACCGGTGAGCGAGCACGCGTGCCGCCGCGGGCCTCCCATGACCCTGTCCCGGGAGACTCATGACTTCCCCGCTCACTCGCCTGCACGACACGTTGGGGCTCCGCACGAGTCCGGCGATCTTCTTCGGCTCGGCCGCCGCGGTCGTGCTCTTCACCGCCGCGATGGGCCTGTTCCCTGGCCCGGTCCAGGCGGCCTTCGGCGTGGTCTCGAGCTGGCTGCGCTACGACGTCGGCTGGATCTACACCCTCAGCCTGACCCTGCTGGTGGCGTTCCTGTTCATCCTCGCCGTGACCCGGTACGGCCGGGTCAAGCTCGGCGACGACGACGCGGTGCCGGAGTACTCCGGCCTGACCTGGTTCGGCATGATGTTCGCCGCCGGCGTCGGCGCGGTGCTGATGTTCTGGGGCATCGCGGAGCCGATGAACCACTACGCCAACCCGCCCATGGCGGGGACGGAGCCGTTCTCCGACCGCGCGGCCTCGGAGGCCATGGCGATCGCGAACTTCCACTTCGGCATCCACATGTGGGCGATCCTGCTCGTCCCGGGCCTGTGCTTCGGCTACTTCACGTACAAGCGCAAGCTGCCCCCGCGCGTGTCCTCCGCCTTCCAGCCCCTCCTCGGCGATCGCATCCACGGCCCCATCGGCAAGACGATCGACATCATCGCCGTGGTCTCCACCGTGTTCGGCCTCGGCGTGTCCGTGGGCCTGGGCGCCCTGCAGATCAACGCGGGCATGAACTACGTGCTGGGCACCCCCGTGGCCGGCTGGGTCCAGGCGCTCATCCTGGCCGTCGTCACCGCCGTGGGCACGGCCTCCGTGCTGGTCGGCATGGACAAGGGCGTCAAGCGGCTGTCCTACGCCAACATCCTGCTGGCGATCGCCCTGCTCGTGTACGTCCTGATGTGGGCCGTCTCCAGCATGGACGTCATCCGCGGCACCGTGCAGGCGATCGGCGAGTACGCCTCCATGCTGCCCGTGCTCTCCACCTACAACGACACGTACAACTCGGGCCAGTGGTCCGGTGACTGGACCGTTTTCTACTGGGCCTGGACCGTGACGTGGGCGCCCTTCGTGGGGATGTTCTTCGCCCGCATCTCACGCGGCCGCACCATCCGCTCCTTCATCATGGCCGGCCTCGGCCTGCCCACGGCGTTCGTCATCATCTGGATGGGCATCTACGGCTACTCCGCGTTCCAGTCGGACCGCGCCACCGCGCCGGCGCCGGGCCAGGGCGGTGACCTCACGCAGACGATCGTCACCGACGGCAACGTC
The DNA here is from genome assembly GCF_017168505.1 of Micrococcus sp. KRD077. Taxonomy (NCBI): domain Bacteria; kingdom Bacillati; phylum Actinomycetota; class Actinomycetes; order Micrococcales; family Micrococcaceae; genus Micrococcus; species Micrococcus sp. KRD077. The sequence continues at coordinate 25,823 of NZ_JABFAZ010000007.1, forward strand.
CAGGCCGCCCTGTTCCAGCACCTGCAGGGCACGCCGCTCTACACGGTGGCCGCGGTCGTGGCGCTCGTGGTCATCACGCTGTTCTTCATCACCTCGATCGACTCGGGCGCGCTCGTGATGGACGCGATGGCCAATGGCCACGAGGATGCCGCGCCCCGCCGCCAGTCCGTGTTCTGGGCCGTGTCCATCGGCGCGGTCTGCGCGGCCATCATCCTCACCGCGGGCGAGAACGGCCTGGCGGCGCTGCAGGAGGTCATCATCGTGATCGGCCTGCCCATCCTGCTCATCACCGTCACGCAGGCCGCACTGCTGCTGCAGGCCCTGCGCGAGGACGCGGGTGCCGCGCGGCCCATGCGGACCCGCCAGTGGAAGCAGGTGCTGCCGGTCGAGGAGTACCGCCGCCGCGCCACCGAGGACGGCGTGGACGTCTCGGACTTCGTGATCCGCCCCGAGTTCGAGGTCGGCACCGAGCCGGAGAACGACACGCACACCCCGAAGACGTGGCACCAGCAGCGCATCGACGCGGCCAAGGCCCTCGTCACCGTCGGCCTGACCGGCGGCATCGCCGCGGGCCGCACCGAGGTCGGCGCGGAGCTCGAGCGGCTGGGCGCCGTCGTCGTGGAGTTCGACGACCTGATGGGGGAGATCCTCGTGCCCGGCAACCCCGTGCTCGAGGAGCTCCGCTCGGTCTTCGGCGAGGACATCGTCCGCGCGGACGGCACCCTGGACGCGCGCACCCTCAACCGGCTCACCACCGAGAGCTCGACCGCCCGGACGCGCATGTACGAGATCGTCTCCCCGGCGGTGCGCGACGAGGCGAACCGCCGGGCCCGCGAGATCGGCGAGGACTCCGTGCTGGTGGTCGACCTGGCCCTGCTGGCCGAGACCGGCTCCGGACAGGACTTCGACCAGGTGCTGGCCGTCTCCGCTCCCGCCGAGGTGCGCGTCGCCCGGCTCATGGAGTCCCACGACATGACCCGCGAGCGGGCCTGGGCCTTCATCGACGAGGAGGCGGCGGACGAGGAGCGGGCCGAGATCGCGGACACCGTGATCGAGAACGACGGCTCGCTCGAGGACCTGCAGGAGGCCGTCCGGGCATACTGGGAGGCCAAGATCCAGCCTCAGCTCGAGGCCGCCCGAGGAGAGCGCGTATGACCGAGACCGACCCGGTGGCCGAACGGCCGCGCGTCCATGTGGGCCTGACCGGCGGGATCGCCGCCGGCAAGTCCGCGGTGGCCCGTGTCCTGCAGGAGCGTGGCGCGCTCCTGGTGGACTCGGACGCCCTCGCCCGGCTGGTCCTCGAGAAGGGCACCGACGGGCTGGCCGCCGTCCAGGACGAGTTCGGGGACCGCGTCATCACCGCGGACGGTGAGCTCGACCGCGTCGAGATGGCCCGCATCGTCTTCGGGGACGAGGGCGCCCGACAGCGCCTGAACCGCATCGTGCACCCCCGGATCCGGGCTGCGGCCCGGCGCATCGTCGCCGAGGCCGGGCCGGACGCCGTCGTGGTCCAGGACGTGCCGCTGCTGGTGGAGACCGGGCAGGCGGACGCGTTCGACCTCGTGATCGTGGTGGAGGCCCCGCTCGAGGAGCGCCTGCGCCGGATGGTGGAGGACCGCGGCATGAGCCGCGCGGACGCCGAGGCGCGGATCGCGGCCCAGGCCACGGACGAGCAGCGGCGCGCCGTCGCGGACGTGGTCATCGTCAACGACGCCGACCTCGAGCGGCTCGCGTCCGTGGCGAACCAGGTGTGGGACCGGTTCCTCGCCCCCGGCGCGGCTGAGCCCTCGGCGGACTGACCGCCGGGGTGTCCGGGGCGCGACGTAGGGTTCTGCCATGAGCCTGGCCCAGAAGATCAACCGCGTCGTCGCCCCGTTCGAGGTCATCTCCCCCTACCAGCCCTCCGGTGACCAGCCGAAGGCCATCGCCGAGCTCGCCGAGCGCGTGGAGGCGGGGGAGAAGGACGTCGTCCTGATGGGCGCCACCGGCACGGGCAAGTCGGCGACGACGGCGTGGCTCGTCGAGCGCCTCCAGCGGCCCACGCTGGTGATGGTGCAGAACAAGACGCTCGCGGCGCAGCTGGCCAACGAGTTCCGGGAGCTGCTGCCCAACAACGCGGTCGAGTACTTCGTCTCCTACTACGACTACTACCAGCCCGAGGCGTACGTCCCGCAGACGGACACCTTCATCGAGAAGGACTCCTCCATCAACGAGGAGGTCGAGCGGCTGCGCCACTCGGCCACGAACGCGCTGCTGACCCGGCGGGACGTGATCGTGGTGGCCACCGTCTCCTGCATCTACGGCCTCGGCACGCCCGAGGAGTACATCGAGCAGATGGTCACCCTGCGCCGCGGTGCGGAGATGGACCGGGACGTGCTCCTGCGGCGGTTCGTGCAGATGCAGTACGTGCGCAACGACGTCGACTTCCACCGCGGCACCTTCCGGGTGCGGGGGGACACCGTGGAGATCATCCCCATGTACGAGGAGCTCGCGGTGCGCATCGAGTTCTTCGGGGACGAGATCGAGTCCATCCAGACCCTGCACCCGCTCACCGGCCAGGTGGTGCGCGAGGAGGAGGAGATGTACATCTTCCCGGCCTCGCACTACGTGGCCGGCGACGAGCGCATGGGCCGGGCGATCACCACCATCGAGGACGAGCTGCGGGAGCGGCTGCAGGAGCTGGAGTCCCAGGACAGGCTCCTCGAGGCGCAGCGGCTGCGCATGCGCACCACGTACGACCTCGAGATGATGCAGCAGATGGGCTACTGCAACGGCATCGAGAACTACTCGCGCCACATCGACGGCCGTCCCGCCGGCTCCGCCCCGCACTGCCTGCTGGACTACTTCCCGGACGACTTCCTGCTCGTGGTGGACGAGTCCCACGTGACCATCCCGCAGATCGGCGCGATGTACGAGGGGGACATGTCCCGCAAGCGCACCCTCGTGGAGCACGGCTTCCGCCTGCCCTCGGCCATGGACAACCGCCCGCTGAAGTGGGATGAGTTCCTCGAACGGATCGGGCAGACCGTGTACCTCTCCGCGACGCCGGGCGCCTACGAGCTCGGCCAGGCGGACGGCTACGTCGAGCAGATCATCCGGCCCACCGGGCTGGTGGACCCGCAGGTGGTGGTCAAGCCGACCGAGGGCCAGATCGACGACCTGCTCGAGCAGATCCGGGTGCGCACGGCCAAGGACGAGCGCGTCCTGGTGACCACGCTGACCAAGCGCATGGCCGAGGACCTCACGGACTACCTGCTCGAGGCGGGGGTGAAGGTCGAGTACCTCCACTCGGATGTGGACACGCTGCGCCGCGTGGAGCTGCTGCGGGAGCTGCGCAAGGGCACCTTCGACGTGCTGGTGGGCATCAACCTGCTGCGCGAGGGCCTGGACCTGCCCGAGGTCTCGCTCGTGGCGATCCTGGACGCGGACAAGGAGGGCTTCCTGCGCTCCACCACCTCCCTCATCCAGACCATCGGCCGCGCCGCCCGCAACGTCTCCGGCGAGGTCCACATGTACGCCGACAACGTCACGGACTCCATGCGGCGGGCGATCGACGAGACCGAGCGGCGCCGGGCCGTGCAGATCGCGTACAACGAGGAGCACGGGATCGACCCCCAGCCGCTGCGCAAGCGCATCGCGGACATCACGGACCAGCTGGCCCGGGAGGACGCGGACACCGCCGACTTCCTCAAGGGCATGGGGGGCGTGAAGTCCGGGTTCGACTTCGGCATGGGCCACCGCGGCCTCAGCTCACTGGACCGGGCCCCGGCCACGGGGGAGGGTGCCGAGGCCCCGGCGGTGGACCCGGCGTCGCTGCCCGCCAAGGACCTGGCCGATCTGATCGAGCAGATGTCGCAGCAGATGCACCAGGCGGCGGCGGACCTGCAGTTCGAGCTCGCGGCCCGCCTGCGCGATGAGGTCGGCGAGCTCAAGAAGGAGCTGCGGCAGATGAAGCGGGAGCAGTGACCGCCCGGCGCGTTCCGCGCCCCGGGGTGTTATGAAAACACTGATGAATATCTTCATATCAGTGATAGTGTGACGCCATGAGCGCAGCACCCCCGGTCGCGGCCGTGATCGCGGACATCGTCGGCTCCCGCGCCCTCCCGGACCGGGACCGCGCGCAGGAGCAGATCCTGGCCGCCTTCGCGGCCGCGGAACAGGACGTCCCGCCGCTGCGTCCCGCCTGGGCCAGCGTCGGCGACGAGTTCCAGGCGCTGCACCGCACCTGGCCGGACGCGCTCCGGCTGACCGTCCGCGTCACGCTCGCCCTGCCCCCGGGCCTGGACCTGCGCTTCGGGATCGGCCTGGGGCAGCGGCGGGCCCTGGACGCCGGCGGAGACGGCATCGAGGACGGACCGGCCTGGTATCGGGCCCGCGAGGCCGTCGAGCGCGCGCATGAGCGGGCTGTCGGAGCCGCGACCGCCTTCCGCGCCGCGGACCCGTCCCTCACCGCCGCCGTGGACGGGCTCGTCCTGCTGCGCGACCATGTCCTCGGCCGGCTCAAGGCCCGCGAACGCCGAATCGCCGCCGCCCTGCTGGGCGGGGCGACCCAGGCGGAGGCGGCACGGGCGGAGCGGATCACGCAGTCCGCGGTGTCACAGGCCGTCGCGCGGTCCGGGATCGACCGGCTGCTCGAGCTGGACGCCGAGCTCGCCGCCGCGGCGACGGAGGTCGCGCCGTGACCGCCCTCGCCCTGCTCGCGCTGGGGCTGCACGACCTGCTCGACGCCGTCCTGCCCGGCGCCTGGCCCACCCCCCGGCGGCGGTGGCTGGCCCGGGCCGGCGCGGCGGTGGCCGCCGTCCTCGCCGCGGTGCTGGTGGCCGTCCTGGCGCCGACCGGCATCTCCGTCGCGGTGGGCGGCGGCCTGGTGGCCCTCGGCCTGCTGATGGGCTGGACGTGGCTGCACCCGGACCGGCCGCTCGGGGTGGTCGCGGTGGCGGCCGCGGTCGGCCTGGTGGCCGTGCTCGAGTCGACCCTGGCGCCCGCGGGTCTGCGCTCCGCGCCCCCGGCACTCACGCTGCTGGCGGTGACGGTGGCGCTGACCGAGACCGGCAACCGGGTCACCCGCGCGGTCCTCGCCCTGGCGGGCCGGTCCGCCGACGGGGGCGACGAGGAGGCGGAGGACCCCGCGGCGGAGCCCACGACCGTGCCGTCCGCCGCGCCCACGGACCCCGCGGCGGAGCCCACGACCGTGCCGTCCGCCGCGCCCACGGACCCCGCGGCCGACGGCCTGCGCGGCGGTCGCTACATCGGGCCCATGGAGCGACTGCTCATGGTCGTCCTGGGGCTCGCGCAGGCCTATCCGGTGATCGCGGCCCTGATGGCGGCCAAGGGCATCGTGCGCTTCCCGGAGATCTCGGCGGACCGCGGAGCCGGCTCGCGCGCGGAGGAGTTCCTCATCGGCTCCCTCGCCAGCTGGGGCCTGGCCGCCGCCGGCGCCGTCGTCGTCTGGCTCGCCCTCGGCTTGACCGCCCCCGGCGCAGCCTGAGACCGGGCCCACCCGCATCCGCGCGCGGGACCGCACCCGTCTAGACTGGCGCGGCCCCCACGAGCCCTCCATGAAGGAGGCCGGCCTGTGGATCGGGTTCTACGTGGCGCTGGCGCTGGTCTTCGCGGGGCTGCTCTTCGCCCTGGGCGATGCGCAGCACGGCACCGAGTTCCTCGCCGGCTGGGTCACCGAGTACAGCCTCAGCGTGGACAACCTGTTCGTGTTCCTCATCATCATGGCCAAGTTCCAGGTGCCCCGCCGCTACCAGCAGGAGGTGCTGATGGTGGGCATCATCATCGCGCTGATCGCCCGCGCGGTGTTCATCGCGGTCGGCGCCGTCGCCATCGAGCACCTGACGTGGGAGTTCTACATCTTCGGCGCCTTCCTGCTCTGGACCGCCTGGCAGCAGCTCAAGGACGACGGCGGGGACGAGGAGTCCGAGCCGGGCGTCGTGGCCCGCCTGACCCGCCGCCTCAACGTGGCGCCGGACTACGACGGCAACCGACTGCGCACCACCGTGGACGGCCGGCGCATGTTCACCCCCATGGTGGTCGTGTTCATCACGATCGGCCTGACGGACGTGATGTTCGCGGTGGACTCCATCCCGGCGATCTTCGGCCTCACCCAGAACTGGTTCATCGTCCTGACCGCCAATATCTTCGCCCTCATGGGCCTGCGCCAGCGGGCCCGACGACGCCCCGCTCCGCCCGCCGCGGGTCGGGGCGTCGTCGTGCGACCGGGTAGACTGACCGGCGACGTAGGGGAGTATCCCGAACACTGTGGACGTCAGCACGCCGCGGCCGCCGAGAGCGCGCCGCCGGCCGGACACAGGGGCCCGGGCCGCGGCCGCGGCGGGCGGAGAGACTTGCGGCACCGTCCTGACCCCTGACGCCGAGAGGTGACCCGTGGAAATCAACGGCCTGACCTGGGGCCTGACGATCGCGCTGATCGTCGGGCTCCTCGCGTTCGACTACTTCGCCCATGTCCGCAAGGCGCACACGCCGTCGATCCGGGAGGCCGCGATCTGGTCCGGCGTCTACGTCGGCCTCGCGCTCGTCTTCGGCCTCGTGTTCTTCGCCTTCGGCGACACCCAGCACGCGGTCGAGTACTACACCGGCTACCTGCTGGAGAAGGCGCTCAGCGTCGACAACCTGTTCGTCTTCCTGGTCATCATGGCCAGCTTTCGGGTGCCGCGCGAGTACCAGCAGAAGGTGCTGCTGTTCGGCATCACGTTCGCGCTGATCTCGCGCACCCTGTTCATCCTGCTGGGCGCCGCCGTCATCGCCGCGTGGTCGGACGTGTTCTACCTCTTCGGCCTGTTCCTGCTGATCATCGCCGGCGGCCAGCTCAAGGGCGAGATGTCCGGCGACGCCGAGGGCGCCCAGGACGAGGCGGACAACGTGATGGTCCGCCTCGTCAAGCGGTTCCTGCCCGCCTCCGAGCAGTTCGACGGCGACCGCCTCTTCACGACGGTGGACGGCAAGCGCCTCATGACGCCGATGCTCCTCGTGATGATCGCGATCGGCGCCACGGACATCCTCTTCGCCTTCGACTCCATCCCCGCGATCTTCGGCGTGACCCAGGAGGCGTACATCGTCTTCACCGCCACGGCGTTCTCGCTCATGGGCCTGCGCCAGCTGTACTTCCTGATCGACGGCCTGCTCGACCGCCTCGTCTACCTGGCCTACGGGCTCTCCGCGCTGCTGGCGTTCATCGGCGTGAAGCTGATCCTGCACGCCCTGCACGAGAACAACCTGCCGTTCATCAACGGCGGCGAGAACGTGCCCGTCGTCGAGATCCCCACGACGCTGTCCCTCGTGGTCGTCGTCGTGATCCTGGCGATCACCGTGGCGATCTCCCTGGCCTCGCCGAAGGGCCAGGCCCTGCGGGCGCTGCAGAACGCCGAGAAGTACTCGTACCGGTACTCGAAGCTGCCCGAGGACGCCGACCCGGCCGAGCGCGAGCGCGCCGCCGCCCTGATGGATCGCTGGACGGCCCGGGCCGAGGCCGTGGACCAGCGCTGGCGCGACCAGCTGCTCGAGCACAAGGACGCGTGGTCGGCCATCATCCGCACGGCCCACGAGACCCGGCTCGCCGATCCCCGTGACGACGACGCGCGCGGGGTCTCCGAGCAGATCGTGCGGCAGGACGGGCCCACCGTCTGAGCCGATCACGGCGCCGGGGAGCCCTCCGCCGGCGCCCGGGCCCCCGGGCCGGTCAGTCGACCGGGTCGGGGGCCGTCGTCGTCCCGGCGCCGTCCGGCGCGGTCATCGCCAGGAGCCGCTCGAGGATCGCCGGTCCGTCGTCGGCGATGCCGTCGTGGTGGAAGGCGCCGGTCTCCCACACCTGCAGGCCGCGGACGCGCCGCGCCGTCTCGAGCGAGAGGTCCCGGTCCACGTACACGTCGTCGGCGTAGACCGCGGCGGCCACGGGGACGGTGTTCTGCGCCAGGGCAGCCACGTCGTAGAGCGGGCCCCACTGCGTGCGCTCGGCGAGCAGCCGCGCCGTGCCGGCCAGGGGCCGCAGCCGGGGGTCGACCTCGACGGACCAGGGCATGACGTGTTCGCCCGTGGGCAGCGGGACCGTGGTCGCCTCCGGGTCGAAGTCCGGGTGCTCGGCGAGCATCCGGGACGCCGACCAGCCGGTGTCCGCCCGGCCGCCGGCCAGGTCCGCCGGCTGCGCGTAGATCGCCTCGTGCAGCACGGTGTAGAGCGGGTTGACGAGGCGGTCGTCCTGGTCGGCGACGGCGGCCAGGAACGTCTCGGACAGGCGCGGCGCGGGTCCGGTGCGGTCCACGGCCTCGGCGAGGACCCAGTGCAGGCGGTCCACGCGGGTGTTGCCGCCCAGCAGCATGCCCAGACCCTGGGCCCGTCCCACGGTGAGCGGCCCGCCGCCGGGCAGGGGGATCGGGGCGCCCGCGGCCTCGGCGGCGCGGATCAGCCCCACGGCCTCCGACCACGCGTCGCGGTCGGCCGGGTGCCGGTCGAAGAACTCCTCGGTGCGGGCGCGCATCCGGGCGTAGGTGGCCCGGTAGACCCGGTCGGCGTGGCCGGTGAGCGGGGCGAGGCCGCCGGTCACCAGGCTGCGCTGCAGGCCCTCCGGGTGGAAGGAGAGATAGCTCAGCGTGCAGAACCCGCCGAAGCTCTGGCCCAGTGTGGTCCACGGCCCGGCGCCGAGGGCGAGGCGCAGCATCTCGGCGTCCCGCACGATCGAGGGCGCCCGCAGGTGCACCAGGTGCTCGGCGCGCGCCTCGTCCGTGGCGAAGGCGCCCGGGGCGGTCAGGGTCGCCACAGTGGCCGGGGTCGAACGCCCCGTGCCGCGCTGGTCCAGCAGCAGCACGCGGTGGCTCTCGGCCAGCGCGCCGAGCCAGCCGCTCAGGCGCGCCGGGCGGGGCCCGGCACTGCCGGGGCCACCCTGGAGGTACAGGGCCCAGGGGCGCTCGCCCTCGGGGTCGTCCTTCGCCCGGATCTCGCGGGCGAAGACGGTCAGCGTGCCGCGCCCGTGCGGCCCGACGCCGGTGCCCGCCGCGTCCTGCGCCTCGGCCTCGGCGAGGCCCAGCGCGTGGTCGATCGGCACCGAGAACCAGTGGTCCACCGTGACGGTGCCGTCGTAGAGCTCGGTGCGCTCGCCCACGCGGTGGCGGGCCGGCTCGAGGGGAGCGAAGCCGCGCGGGTCGCCCGCCACGGGCCGTCCTGCCGCCCGAGCGTCCCCGGCGCTCACAGGCCCCACCCGGACTCGGGCGCGCCCACGGAGACCACCCGGATCACGGGATGGCCCGCCTCGTCGGAGGCGTCCAGGTCGACCACGGCGTTGATCCCGTGGTCCAGGTCCCCGTCCGGGTCCTTCAGGACCTGCCGCACCGCCCACCAGCGCGGGCCGGCCAGCTCCAGCGGGGCGGCGACGTCGGGGGCCGCGGCCACGCGGAACAGCTCGGGGCCGCGCGCGGCGGGGCCGTCGTCGATGTCCTCGTGGTCGTCGAAGTAGGCGTCGAGGGCGTCGGCCCAGTCGTCGGCGGACAGCTCGCCGGACAGGCGCGCGAGCGCCTCGTCCCGCTCGTCGCCGAACAGGCGCACCCGCTGGAACATCGCGTTGCGGACCATCACCCGGAACACGGGCTCGTTGTCCGTCAGGCGAGGCGGGGCCGGCGGCTCGAGCGCCTCCATGTCCCGGCGCAGCTCGTCGATGTCCCCGGCCACCAGGTCCTCCCACTCCTCCAGGAGGGACGAGTCGGTCTGCTTCACCATCTCGTCGAGCCAGTCCAGCAGCACCTGGAGCTCCTCGGTGCGGGCCGCCTCGGGGACGGTGTGGCGCAGTGCCTTGACCGCGTCCGTGAGGTAGCGCAGCAGCACGCCCTCGGACCGGGCGATCCCGTAGAACCGCACGTAGTCGCCGAAGCCCATGGCCCGCTCGAACATGTCGCGCACCACGGACTTGGGGGTCAGCTCGAACTCCGCGAGCCACGGGGCGTCCTGCCGGTAGAGCTCGAACTGCTGCTCGAGGAGCTCGGCCAGCGGCCGCGGGTGGGTGATCTCGTCGAGGGCCCGCATGCGGTCGTTGTAGTCCATGCCCTCGGCCTTCATGGCGGCCACGGCCTCGCCCTTGGCGTGCTTGACCTGGGCGGAGAGCACCTGGCGCGGCGGGTCGAGGGTCGCCTCGATCACGGAGACCACGTCGAGCGCGTGGTCGGGATCGGCCGGGTCCAGCAGGTCGAGCGCGGCGAGGGCGAAGGGGGAGAGCGGCTGGTTGAGCGCGAAGTCCGGCTGCAGGTCCACCGTGAGGTCCACGGTGCGGCCCTCGGCGTCCGGTTCGGGCAGACGCTCGACGACGCCCGTGGCCAGCAGCTCCCGGAAGATCCCGAGCGCGCGGCGCATGAGCACCGCCTGGCGGGCCGGGGTCTCGTGGGTGCCGCGCAGCAGGCGCCGGACCGCGATGACCGGGTCGCCGGGCCGGTCGAGGATGTTCAGCAGCATGGAGTGCGTGATCCGCATGCGGGAGACCAGCGGCTCCGGCTCGGCGGAGACGAGGCGCTCGAACGTCGCCGGCCCCCACGAGACGAAGCCGGCCGGCGGGGTCTTGCGCTTGCCGGACTTCACGGACTGCTTCATGCGCTTGGCCCGCTCGGCCTCGTCCTTGACGTTCGCGAACTTCGCCGCGGCCTTGCGCTCGGCCGCCTTGTTCTCGATCACGTGCTCGGGTGCCTGGACCACCACGGTGCCGGAGGTGTCGAAGCCGGCCCGGCCCGCCCGGCCGGCGATCTGGTGGAACTCGCGGGCCTGGAGCAGGCGGGTCTTCTCGCCGTCGAACTTGGAGAGCGCGGTGAGCAGCACGGTGCGGATCGGCACGTTGATCCCGACGCCCAGCGTGTCCGTGCCGCAGATGACCTTGAGCAGCCCGTCCTGGGCCAGCTTCTCCACGAGGCGGCGGTACTTGGGCAGCATGCCCGCGTGGTGCACGCCGATGCCCGCCCGGACGAGGCGGTTCAGGGTGTGCCCGAAGCCCGCGGAGAAGCGGAAGCCGGCGATCCGCGCGGCGATCGCCTCCTTCTCCTCCCTGGACGTCACCGAGATCGAGGACAGACCCTGGGCCGTCTCCACGGCGTCCAGCTGCGAGAAGTGCACGATGTACACCGGTGCCTGGTGGGTGCTCACGAACTCCTCGACCTTCTCCTGCAGCGGCACCTCGGACCACTCGAACGTCAGCGGGATGGGGCGCTCCGCGTGGGCGACGACGGCGACCTCGCGCCCGGTGCGCTCGGTCAGGTCCGCCTCGAGGCGGGTCGTGTCGCCGAGGGTGGCCGACATCAGCAGGAACCGGGCCTGCGGCAGCTCGAGGAGGGGCACCTGCCAGGCCCAGCCGCGGGAGGGGTCCGCGTAGTAGTGGAACTCGTCCATCACCACGGTGCCGATCTCCATGCCCGAGCCCTCGCGCAGCGCGCGGTTGGCGAGGATCTCGGCCGTGCAGCAGATGATCGGCGCGTCACCGTTGACGGTGGAGTCACCCGTGACCATGCCCACGTTCTCCGCGCCGAACACGTCCACCAGCGCGAAGAACTTCTCCGAGACGAGCGCCTTGATCGGCGCCGTGTAGTAGGAGACGGCGTCGTGGGCGAGCGCGTCGGCGTGCGCGGCCAGCGCCACCAGGGACTTGCCGGAGCCGGTGGGCGTCGCCAGGATCACGTGCCGGCCCTGGACCAGCTCGAGGGCGGCCTCCTCCTGGGCGGGGTAGAGCGAGATCCCGCGGTCCTCGGTCCAGGCCGCGAAGGCCCCGAAGACGTCGTCGGCGTCCGGGGCCGGCGGGAGCGCGTCGATGCGGTCGGTCAGCGAGGGCGGGTTCGTGGCGGCAGAAGTCATCGCCCCCAGGGTATCGGCCGCTCCGCGCGATACGGTGCCGCCATGAGTCAGATCGCGCCCGAGAGCCCGCACCCGGACACCGACGCCGTCGTGGGGGACGTGACCGGCCGACAGGGCGGGGGGTTCACCTGGGATCCCGCGCAGTACGAGGGCTTCGCCGAACACCGCGCCCGCCCCTTCCACGACCTGGTGGGGCGCGTGCGCGCCGAGGCCCCGCGCGTCGTGGTGGACCTGGGCTGCGGCCCGGGGACCCTGACCCGGACGCTGGCCGAGCGCTGGCCGGACGCCGAGGTGATCGGTCTGGACGACTCGCCCGCCATGCTGGAGCGGGCCCGGGAGCAGGCGGCCCGCACGGGCGCCCCCGCCAACCTGCGCTTCGAGGCGGTCGACGCCTCGCAGTGGCGCCCGTCGGGGGCGACGGACGTCGTGGTGTCCAACGCGATGCTCCAGTGGATCCCGACGCACCGTCGCCTGATCCGGCGCTGGCTCGGGGACCTCACGCCGGGGGCGTGGTTCGCGGCGCAGATCCCGCGGCCCTACGAGCAGCCCTCCCACGCGGCGATCGTGGCGCTGGCGGAGGACCCGGCCTTCTCCGAGCCGCTGCACGGGGTGGCGACGACCCGCACCGTGGCGCCGCCCGAGGAGTACACGCGGCTATTCCTCGAGGCGGGGTGGTCCCCGGTCGTCTGGGAGACGGAGTACCAGCAGGTGCTGACGGGCGAGGACCCGGTGTTCCGGTGGACCTCCGGCGCGGCCCTGCGACCGAGCCTGCAGGCCCTGGCCCGCTGGGACGCCGAGGAGGGCGCCGCCGAGGGCGCCGGGCTGCTCGAGGCGTTCGTGGACCGGTACCGCGCCGCCATGCGCGAGGCGTACCCGCCGGTGCCCGGTGTCACGGCCGACGACGGCGGCCCGGTCACGATCTTCCCGGCCCGGCGCCTGTTCATGGCGGGGCAGAAGCCGGCCTGACGCTGGGCCCGGGACCGCCCGGGCGCACCGTCACCAGCTGCGCTCGGCCCACTCCGGCAGGTGGGGGCGCTCGGCGCCCAGGGTCGTGGAGGCGCCGTGGCCGGGGTGGACCACCACGTCGTCGTCGAACGCGTCGAAGATCCGATCGCTCACGTCCGTGAACAGCTGACGGAACCGGCCGTCGTCGCCCTCGGTGTTGCCCACCCCGCCCGGGAAGAGGGAGTCGCCGGTGAAGAGCACGGCCGGCTCGTCCGCCTCGGGGCGGCACACCAGCGCGATGGACCCGGGCGTGTGGCCGCGCAGGGCCACCACCTCGAGCCGGAGCCCGTCCGCCCCCACGGTGTCCCCGTGGCGCAGGCGCACGTCGGGGGCGACCCCCGTGGCCTCGGCGATCGCGTCGGCGTCGTCCTCGCCGGCCGCCGTGCGGGCCCCGGTCAGGGAGGCCAGCGCCGGCAACGCGCGCACGTGGTCCCAGTGTCGATGCGTGGTGACGATCATCTCGAGGCGCGGCTCGCACGGGGTGTCGTCCGCGGCCGAGGCGATGAGGTCGCGGATGGCCTCGGCCTCGGCGGCGGCGTCGATCAGCACCTGCGCCCCCGTGGTCTTGGAGGTGAGCAGGTACACGTTGTTGTCCATCTCCGACACGGAGCAGGTGCGCACCGTGACGGCGGGCAGATCGTGCAGGAGGCGGTTCCGGGCGGTCTCGGGCATGCGCAACAGTGTACGGACGGGGCGGTGAGGCGCCAGGGCGGGCCCGGCCCGCGGTGGGTTCGCCCACAGGCGAGACCCCGGTGTCGTGTCCGTGCCCGCCCCTATGCTGGCCGCGTGCCCAAGAACTCCTCCACCACCGTCTCCTCCGCCGTCGAGGCCCACCCCGGCGGCCTCGCCTCCGGCTCCGGCGGCGCGCGCTCGGGCGAGCGGGACCGCATCGTCGTCCAGGGCGCCCGCGAGCACAACCTGAAGGACGTCGACGTCAGCTTCCCGCGGGACGCCATGGTCGTGTTCACGGGTCTGTCCGGCTCGGGCAAGTCCTCCCTGGCCTTCGACACGATCTTCGCCGAGGGCCAGCGACGCTACGTCGAGTCTCTCTCCTCCTACGCCCGCATGTTCCTGGGCCGGGTGGACAAGCCGGACGTCGACTTCATCGAGGGCCTGTCCCCGGCCGTGTCCATCGACCAGAAGTCCACCAACCGCAACCCGCGCTCCACGGTGGGGACCATCACCGAGATCTACGACTACATGCGCCTGCTCTGGGCGCGCGTCGGGGTGCCGCACTGCCCGCAGTGCGGCGAGCCGGTGAGCCGGCAGACCCCGCAGCAGATCGTGGACCAGCTCGAGGAGCTGCCCGAGCGCACCCGCTTCCAGGTGCTCGCGCCCGTGGTCCGCGGCCGCAAGGGCGAGTTCGTGGACCTGTTCAAGGACCTGTCCACGCAGGGCTTCGCCCGCGCCGTCGTGGACGGGGAGACCGTCCAGCTCTCGGACCCGCCCGTGCTGAAGAAGCAGGTCAAGCACACCATCGCCGTGGTCGTGGACCGCCTCGCCATGAAGGAGGGCATCCGCCAGCGCCTCACCGACTCGGTGGAGACCGCCCTGAAGCTGGCGGACGGCCTCGTCGTGGCCGAGTTCGTGGACGTGGAGCCGGTCGCCGAGAAGGGCAGGAAGAACACCGCGGAGTTCGGCGGGCGGGACGCCGAGGGCAACCCCCGGTACCGCTCGTTCTCCGAGAAGCTCTCCTGCCCCAACGGGCACGAGCAGACCGTGGACGAGATCGAGCCGCGCTCGTTCTCCTTCAACAACCCGTTCGGCGCGTGCCCCGAGTGCACCGGCATCGGCTCCCGCCTGCAGGTGGACCCGGACCTCGTCGTCGCCAACGACGAGCTGTCCCTGCGCGAGGGCGCCGTCGTGCCGTGGTCGCTCGGCAAGTCCACCTCGGACTACTGGCTGCGCGTGCTCGGCGGGCTGGGCAAGGAGATGGGCTTCTCCCTGGACACCCCGTGGAAGGACCTGACGGAGGCGGAGCGCGACGCCGTCCTGCACGGCAAGGACTTCAAGGTGGAGGTGACGTTCCGCAACCGGTTCGGCCGCGAGCGCCGCTACACCACGGGCTTCGAGGGCGTCATCCCCTACGTGATGCGCAAGCACGGGGAGACCGAGTCGGACGGCGCCCGCGAGCGCTACGAGTCGTTCATGCGGGAGATCCCGTGCCCGGCGTGCCACGGGGCTCGCCTCAACCCCACGGTCCTGAACGTGCTCGTGGGCGGCCTGTCCATCGCGGACGCCACCCGCCTGCCCATGCGGGAGGCCATGGAGTTCTTCTCGGGGCTGCGGCTGACGGACCGCGAGCGGCAGATCGCGGACCAGGTGCTCAAGGAGATCCTGGCCCGGCTGGCGTTCCTGCTGGACGTCGGCCTCGAGTACCTCAACCTGGAGCGGCCGGCCGGCACCCTCTCTGGAGGCGAGGCCCAGCGCATCCGCCTGGCCACGCAGATCGGTTCCGGGCTGGTCGGCGTCCTCTACGTGCTCGACGAGCCGTCCATCGGCCTGCACCAGCGGGACAACCGCCGCCTCATCGAGACCCTCCTGCGCCTGCGGGACCTCGGCAACACCCTCATCGTCGTCGAGCACGACGAGGACACGATCGCCGAGGCGGACTGGATCGTGGACATCGGTCCTCGCGCGGGCGAGCACGGCGGCGAGGTCGTGCACTCGGGCTCCCTGGCGGATCTCAAGGCGAACACGCGGTCCGTCACCGGCGACTACCTCTCCGGGCGCCGCTCCATCGCGGTGCCGGAGCGGCGTCGCGTCCCGGAGAAGGGGCGCGTGCTGACGGTCCGCGGCGCCCAGGAGAACAACCTGAAGGACGTCTCGGTGGAGGTCCCGCTCGGGGTCCTCACGGCCGTGACGGGCGTGTCCGGCTCGGGCAAGTCCACGCTGATCAACGAGATCCTCTACAAGGTCCTGGCCAACCGGCTCAACGGCGCCAAGCTCGTGCCCGGCCGGCACCGGTCCGTGGAGGGGCTTGAGCACCTGGACAAGGTGGTCCACGTGGACCAGAGCCCCATCGGGCGCACGCCGCGCTCCAACCCCGCCACCTACACGGGCGTGTTCGACGCGATCCGCAAGCTCTTCGCGGAGACCCCCGAGGCGAAGGTCCGGGGCTACCAGCAGGGCCGGTTCTCCTTCAACATCAAGGGCGGGCGCTGCGAGGCGTGCGCGGGCGACGGCACGCTGAAGATCGAGATGAACTTCCTGCCGGACGTCTACGTGCCGTGCGAGGTGTGCCACGGGGCCCGGTACAACCGGGAGACGCTCGAGGTCACCTACAAGGGCAAGAACATCGCCGAGGTCCTCGACATGCCGATCGAGGAGGCCGCGGACTTCTTCAGCGCGTACACCCGCATCTCGCGGTACCTGGACACGCTCGTCGACGTCGGTCTGGGCTACGTCCGTCTGGGCCAGCCCGCCACCACGCTCTCGGGCGGCGAGGCCCAGCGCGTGAAGCTGGCGGCCGAGCTCCAGAAGCGCTCCAACGGCCGCACCATCTACGTGCTGGACGAGCCGACCACGGGGCTGCACTTCGACGACATCCGCAAGCTCCTGCACGTGCTCCAGTCCCTCGTGGACAAGGGCAACACGGTGCTCACCATCGAGCACAACCTCGACGTCATCAAGAGTGCCGACCACGTGATCGACCTCGGCCCCGAGGGCGGCTCCGGGGGCGGCACGATCGTGGCCGCGGGCACGCCGGAGGAGGTCGCACACGTCGCGGAGAGCCACACGGGCCGGTTCCTCGCGGAACTGCTCGCGTAGCATGGACCCCGCCCACGCAGGACGCGGACGAAGGAGAGCCATGGCGACGTCGGAGCCCGTGCGCAGGAGCGCCGCCGCGCTCCTGCGGCTCACCTGCCGCCCCGAGGTCGTCGGCATGGAGCACGTCCCTGCGCGGGGCCCCTTCGTCATGGCCTCCAACCACCTGTCCTTCGTCGACTCGGTGATCCTCCAGGCCCTCGCCCCCCGCCCGGTCCACTTCTTCGCCAAGGAGGAGTACTTCACGGGCACGGGCCTGCGGGGCCGCGTCCGGCGGCGGTTCTTCGAGTCCGTGGGCTCCGTCCCCGTCCGCCGGGGCGAGCAGGCCGCCTCCGTGGCCGCGCTCGAGTCCCTCGTGGGCCTGCTCGAGTCCGGCCAGGGCGTCGGCATCTACCCGGAGGGCACCCGCAGCCGCGACGGCCGCCTCTACCGCGGCCGCACCGGTGCGGCCTGGCTGGCCCTGGCCACGGGCGCACCCGTGGTGCCCGTGGGCCTCGTCGGCACGCAGCACCTCCAGCCGCCGGACACGAACGGCTTCCGTCCCCACCGGTTCTCCGTGCGCGTGGGCGCGCCCCTGGACTTCGGCCACCCCGGGCGTCGACACACCCTGCCGCAGCGCCGCGACGCGACGGCGGCGATCATGGACGCCATCGGCGCGCTCTCGGGGCAGGAGCGCGTGGACGCCTACAACGCCGCCCCGGGTGCCCGTGGCTGATCCGGCCTCCTACCGCCCGGCTCCGGGCGAGATCTCCACGTCGCCCGGCGTCTACCGCTTCCGCGACGCGGACGGACGCGTCGTCTACGTCGGCAAGGCGAAGAACCTGCGCGCCCGCCTGAGCTCCTATTTCCAGGACCCCGCCCGGCTGGCCACCAAGACCCGGACCATGGTGTTCACGGCGGCCGCGGTCGAGTGGACCGTCGTCGGCTCCGAGCTGGAGGCGCTCCAGCTCGAGTACACGTGGATCAAGGAGTACCGCCCCCGGTTCAACATCATGTACCGGGACGACAAGTCGTACCCGTACCTGGCCGTGACCATGAACGAGCAGTTCCCGCGCGTCCAGGTGATGCGCGGCGACCGGAAGCCCGGCGTGAAGTACTTCGGCCCGTTCCACCCGGCCAAGGCGATCCGCGAGACCGTGGACCTGATGCTGCGCGTCTTCCCGGTCCGCACGTGCTCGGCCGGCGTGTTCAAGCGGGCCCGCGCCCAGGACCGGCCGTGCCTGCTCGGCTACATCGGCAAGTGCTCGGCGCCCTGCGTGGGCCGGATCAGCCCGGCGGACCATCGCGCGCTGGCCCAGGACTTCTGCGACTTCATGGCCGGGGACGCGAACCGGTTCATCCGCGAGCTGGAGAAGGCCATGGCCCGTGCCGTCGAGGAGCTGCGCTACGAGGACGCGGCCCGGCTGCGGGACGACATCGCCGCGCTGCGCCGCGTGTTCGAGCGCAACGCCGTGGTGCTGCCGGAGAACACGGAGGCGGACATCTTCGCCCTGCACGCGGACGAGCTGGAGGTCGCGGTGCAGGTGTTCCACGTCCGGCAGGGACGCATCCGCGGCCAGCGCGGCTGGGTCATGGAGCGCGTGGAGGACGTCGCCGAGCCGGAGATGGTCGCGCACCTGCTCCAGCAGGTCTACGGCGACCTCGAGGGGCCGGAGCGCATCCCGCACGAGATCCTCGTCCCGGTCGAGCCCGACGACGCCGCACAGCTCACCGAGTGGCTCTCGGGCCTGCGCGGGTCCCGGGTCGCCGTGCGCGTGCCCCGGCGGGGCTCGAAGGCGGACCTCATGGAGACCGTCCGGGAGAACGCGGAGATGGCCCTCAAGCTGCACAAGTCGCGGCGGTCCGGGGACCTCACCACCCGCTCCGCCGCCCTGCGGGAGCTGCAGGAGGCCCTGGAGATCACCGAGCCCCTGCTGCGCATCGAGTGCTACGACATCTCCCACTCCCAGGGCACCAACGTGGTCGGCTCGATGGTCGTCATGGAGGACGGGCTGCCGAAGAAGAAGGACTACCGCCGCTTCAACGTCACGGGGGAGGCCGCCCGGGACGACACGGCGTCCCTGCGCGACGTCCTGCGGCGCCGCTTCGCCCGCCTGGCCAAGGAGCGCGCGGAGGGCGCCCCGCTCTCCGGTCAGGTCGAGGCGGACGATCAGGAGGCGGGGCGCCGCTTCGCGTACCCGCCCTCGCTCGTGGTGGTCGACGGCGGCCCGCCACAGGTGGCCGCGGCCGCGGCGGTCCTCGAGGAGCTGGGCCTGGACGACCTGCCCGTGGTCGGGCTGGCCAAGCGGCTCGAGGAGGTGTGGCTGCCGGGCGACGAGTTCCCGGTGGTCCTGCCGCGCACCTCGGAGGGCCTGTACCTGCTCCAGCGCATCCGTGACGAGTCGCACCGGTTCGCGATCGCGGGCCACCGCAGCCGGCGGTCCAAGGCGATGACCGTCTCCGCCCTGGACGGGATCCCGGGTCTGGGCCCGGCCAAGCGCACCGCGCTGCTGAACCACTTCGGCTCCGTCGCCGAGATCCGGGCCGCCGGCGTGGACCGGCTGACCGAGGTCGCCGGCATCGGGCCGCGGCTGGCCGAGGCCGTCCACACGGCGCTCACGGCCGACACGCCCGCGGATACAGTGGAGTCATGACCGAGGAGACCCTCCAGCCGGAGAAGCCGCCGACATCCGAGGTGCTCGTGATCGCCGGGATGTCCGGCGCCGGACGGACCACCGCCGCGCACGCGCTCGAGGACCACGGCTGGGACGTGGTGGAGAACATGCCGCCGGCCCTGTTCGGCACGCTGGCCGAGCTCATCGCCCGCTCGCCGGAGGCGTTCCCGCGCCTGGCGATCGTGGTGGACGTGCGCTCGCGCTCCTACTTCGAGGAGCTGTACGCCGCCCTGCAGCACCTGGCCAACAGCGGAGTGGAGTATCGCACCGTGTTCCTCGATGCGGAGGACCACGTCCTCCTGCAACGCTTCGAGGCCGGCCGCCGCCCCCACCCGATGCAGGGCAACGCCCGGCTGCTGGACGGCATCCGCGCGGAGCGGGACGTCGTCGAGCCGCTCAAGGCGCGTGCCGACGTCGTGGTGGACACCACCGAGCTGAACGTGCACGGCCTGGCCACGGAGATCACCGAGCTGTTCTCGGAGTCCGGCCCCGTCACGCTGCGCCTGACCATCATGAGCTTCGGGTTCAAGTACGGCGTCCCGGCGGACGCGAACTTCGTGGCGGACATGCGCTTCATCCCCAACCCCCACTGGGTGCCGGCGCTGCGTCCGCACACGGGCACGGAGGCCGCGGTCGCGGACTAC
Organism: Micrococcus sp. KRD077; assembly: GCF_017168505.1. Lineage (NCBI taxonomy): Bacteria > Bacillati > Actinomycetota > Actinomycetes > Micrococcales > Micrococcaceae > Micrococcus > Micrococcus sp. KRD077. The sequence goes on from NZ_JABFAZ010000007.1 coordinate 45,732, forward strand.
GTGCTCTCCCGCCCCGGTGTCGAGGACTTCCTGCGCACGTACGTCGCCATGCTGGGGCCGGTGTTCGAGGGCTACCGGCGGGAGAACAAGCACTACGCCACGCTCGCCATCGGCTGCACGGGCGGCAAGCACCGCTCCGTGGCCGTCGCCGAGGAGCTGGCCCGGCGCCTGGCCCAGGTGCCCCACGTCACGGTGCACGTCCAGCACCGGGACATGGGGCGCGAATGACGTCCCCGCTCACCGGCCAACTGCCCCTGCCGCCCGGGATGGGTTCGGAAGGGCGCGGGGTGGGCGCCGGCATGTCCCGCCCCACGGCCCGCGTCACCGCCCTCGGCGGCGGCCACGGCCTCTCCGCGTCCCTCGCGGCCCTGCGGCACGTGGCCGGGCACCTCACGGCCATCGTCACGGTGGCGGACGACGGTGGCTCCTCCGGCACCATCCGCCGGGAGATGGCGGTGCTGCCGCCTGGCGACCTCCGCATGGCGCTGGCCGCCCTGTGCGACGACACCGACTGGGGTCGGACCTGGGCCCACGTCATGCAGCACCGCTTCCACTCCACCGAGGTGCCCGCCGACCAGGCCACCCTGGACAACCACGCGCTCGGGAACCTCCTGATCGTCGCCCTCTGGGAGCTGCTGGGCGACCCGGTGGACGGGCTGCGCTGGGCCGGCGCCCTGCTGCGGGCGCACGGTGAGGTCCTGCCGGTCTCGCGGGTGCCGCTGACCATCGGCGGGGACGTGCTCAGCGCCGGCCCGGACGGCCGCCTGCGCACCCGATGCGTGGAGGGCCAGGTGGCCCTCGCGGTCGCCGCGTTCGAGGGGCGCGTCACCGACGTCCGCCTGAGCCCGTCCGACGCCCCCGCCACCCCGGAGGCGCTCTCGGCGATCGAGATGGCCGACTGGGTGGTGCTCGGACCCGGCTCGCTGTACACGTCGGTGCTGCCGCACCTGCTGATGCCGGACGTGCGCGCGGCCCTCGCCGCCACCACCGCCCGGCGCCTCATGGTGCTGAACCTGCGCACGGGAGACCAGGAGACCACCGGCCTCACCCACGCCGACCACCTCAAGGTGCTGCGCTCCTATGCGCCGGACCTCCGGCTGGACGTGGTGATCGCCGACGTGGACGCGGTCACCGACCGGGCGGCGGTGGAGGCCGAGGCGGCCCGGATGGGCGCGCGCGTGGCGTTCAGTAGAGTGAGCAGTGCCCAGGATCCCCAGGTCCACGACCCGCTGCGCCTGGCCGTCTCGATCGGCGAGGCGATGACCCACTGACGCGCGCACCTCGCCGAGAAGGAGCACGAGCATGGCGCTGACCATGACCCTCAAGGAGGAGCTGGCCCGTGTGCCGGTCGCCGCGACCCCGGAGCGGCGGGCGGAGACCGCGGCGATGCTGCGGTTCGCCGGGGGGTTGCACCTCGTGGCCGGCCGCGTCGTCGTGGAGGTTGAACTGGACCACGGCGCCAGTGCGCGCCGCCTGCGGGCCGCCATCACCGAGCTGTACGGCCTGGCCCCGGAGATCGTGGTGGTCTCCGGCGGCAACCTGCGCCGTGGTCAGCGGTACGTGCTCCGGGTCGTGCGCGGGGGAGAGGACCTCGCCCGGCAGACCGGGCTCATCGACCAGCGGGGACGGCCCGTGCGTGGCCTCGCGCCGGTCCTCGTCAGCGGGACGACGGCGGCCACCGCCGCCGTGTGGCGCGGGGCCCTGCTGGCCCACGGCTCCCTCACCGAGCCCGGCCGCTCGGCGGCCCTCGAGGTGACCACGCCGGGCCCGGAGGCCGCGCTCGCGCTGGTGGGGGCCGCGCGTCGGCTCCGCGTGGCGGCGAAGGCGCGCGAGGTGCGTCAGTCGGACCGCGTCGTGGTCCGCGACGGCGAGGCGATCGCCACGCTGCTCGCCGCCGTCGGCGCGGAGCAGACCGCGACCCTCTGGCGCGAGCGGCGCGAGCGCAAAGAGGTCCGGGCCACCGCCAACCGCCTGGCGAACTTCGACGACGCCAACCTGCGCCGTTCCGCCCAGGCCGCTGTCACGGCCGGGGCGAAGGTGGAGCGGGCCCTCGAGATCCTCGGGGACGAGGTGCCCGACCACCTTCGCTACGCGGGACGGCTGCGCCTCGAGCACAAGCAGGCCTCCCTCGACGAGCTCGGCCGCCTCGCGGACCCGCCGATGACCAAGGACGCCGTCGCCGGGCGCATCCGCCGGCTACTGGCCATGGCGGACAAGCGGGCCGCCGAGCGGGGCATCCCCGGGACGGACGCGGCCTCCGAAGGCTGAGCGCGGGATCACCGTCGACGGGATCTGGCCCCGGCGCTCCGCCCCCGATCACAATGGAGACGGACGGAATACGCCGCCGAGACGCGAGGTTGCCCGAGGTGGAGGCCGAGGGCGTCCTGCCCGCAGCCTCGCCTGACCAAGGAGGAAGCATGACCGAATACACCCTTCCGGAGCTGGACTACGACTACGCCGCGCTGGAGCCGCACATCTCGGCCCGCATCATGGAGCTGCACCACTCCAAGCACCACGCCACGTACGTCAAGGGCGCGAACACCGCCCTGGAGAAGCTGGCCGCCGCGCGTGAGGCCGGCGACTTCGGCTCCGTGAACCAGCTGTCGAAGGACCTCGCCTTCAACCTGGGCGGGCACACGAACCACTCGATCTTCTGGAAGAACCTCTCGCCGGAGGGCGGCGACAAGCCGACCGGCGAGCTGGCCGCCGCCATCGACGAGTACTTCGGCTCGTTCGACCAGTTCCAGGCCCACTTCACCGCCGCCGCCCTCGGCATCCAGGGCTCCGGCTGGGCCGTGCTGGCCTACGAGCCCATCGGCGGCAACCTGGTGATCGAGCAGTTCTACGACCAGCAGAACGGCGTGCCGGTCGCCACCATCCCGCTGTTCCAGCTGGACATGTGGGAGCACGCCTTCTACCTCGACTACCAGAACGTCAAGGCGGACTACGTCAAGGCGATCTGGAACATCGTGAACTGGGCCGACGTGCAGGCCCGCTTCGAGGCCGCCCGCGCCGGCGCCTCCGGCCTGATCCTCCCGGCCTGATCCACACCGCGCACCGGGGCGCTGACGTCGTGGCCCCACGACGTCAGCGCCCCGATGCGGGGAGGGGCTCGGCGCTCCGGCCCTGTCCCCACCGCGCGCCCGGACCGGGCGCGACCGCTCGACCGTACCGCCCCGGACCCACCGCCACGGGGACCACGCAACGCGAACTAACGAGAGAGACCACCATGACCAAGATCGCCATCAACGGCTACGGCCGCATCGGACGCAACATCGTGCGCGTGCTCAGGGACCGCGGCCACGAGAACCTCGAGCTGGTCGCGGTGAACGACCTCGCCGACCCCGAGGACCTGTTCTGGCTGACCCAGTACGACACCATCCTGGGCCGCTACCCGGGCGAGCTGGAGCGGACCGAGAAGGGGTTCCGCATCGACGGCCGCGACGTCGCGTTCTTCCAGGAGGCCGACCCGACGAAGCTGCCGTGGGGTGAGCTCGGCGTGGACCTGGTCATCGAGTGCACCGGCATCTTCACGACCGGCCCCAAGGCGCAGGCCCACCTCGACGCGGGGGCCAAGAAGGTCCTCATCTCGGCCCCCGCCAAGGAGGTCGACGGCACCTTCGTGATGGGCGTGAACGAGCACACCTACGACGCGGAGTCGATGCACATCGTCTCGAACGCCTCGTGCACCACGAACTGCCTGGCCCCGATGGCGAAGGTCCTCAACGACGAGTTCGGCATCGTGGACGGCATCATGACCACGATCCACGCGTACACCGGCGACCAGAACCTGCACGACAACGTGCACAAGAAGGATCGCCGTCGGGCGCGCGCCGCGGCCCAGAACATGGTGCCCACCTCCACGGGCGCGGCCAAGGCCATCGGCGAGGTCATCCCGGAGCTGAAGGGCAAGCTCGACGGCTTCGCCATGCGGGTGCCCACCATCACCGGCTCGGCCACCGACCTGACCGTGGAGCTGACGCGCCACGTGGAGGTCGAGGAGATCAACGCGGCGTTCAAGAAGGCCGCGGAGTCCGGTCCGCTGCAGGGCCGCCTGGTCTACTCGGAGGACCCGATCGTGTCCTCGGACATCATCACCTCCCCGGCGGCGTGCACCTTCGACGCCCCGCTGACCAAGTCCATCGGCCAGACCGTGAAGATCATCGGCTGGTACGACAACGAGTACGGCTACACCTCCCAGCTCATGGACTTCGCAGACCTCATCGGCTCGAAGCTCTGAGCCCGCACGGCGCCCGACGGCCCGGGCCGACGGTTCCTCCGTCGGCCCGGGCCGTCCGCCTAGACTGCACCGTGAACCGACCCCGCTCCGGCACCCCAGGAGGCATCATGCCCGCACCGACCCTCACCGATCTGCTCGAGGCCGGCGTCGCCGGCCGCACCGTGCTCATCCGGTCCGACCTGAACGTCCCGCTGGACGGGGACACCGTCACCGACGACGGCCGCATCCGTGCCTCGCTGCCCGCGATCCGGGACCTGGCCGAGGCCGGTGCGCGCGTGATCGTCATGGCCCACCTGGGCCGCCCCAAGGGTGAGCCGGACCCCGCGTACTCCCTCCGCCCCGTCGCCGCGCGCATGGCCGAGCTGCTGGGCACCGACGTCGCCCTCGCCGCGGACGTGACCGGGGACGACGCGCGCGCGAAGGCCGCCGCCCTGCAGGACGGCCAGGTGCTGCTGCTGGAGAACGTGCGCTTCGACGCCCGCGAGACCTCCAAGGACGATGCCGAGCGCGCCGCACTGGCCGGCGAGATGGCGGCGCTGGCCGGCGACGACGGCGCCTACGTGGGCGACGCCTTCGGCGCGGTCCACCGCAAGCACGCCTCCGTGTTCGACGTCGCGGCACAGCTGCCGGCCCACCAGGGCCCGCTGGTCGCCGCCGAGCTCGAGGTGCTCACCCGTCTGACCGAGTCCCCGGAGCGGCCTTACGTCGTCGTGCTGGGCGGGTCGAAGGTCTCGGACAAGCTGGCCGTGATCGACAACCTGCTGGACAAGGCCGACACGCTGCTGATCGGCGGCGGCATGCTCTTCACGTTCCTCAAGGCGCAGGGCCACGAGGTGGGCGCCTCCCTGCTCGAGGAGGACCAGCTCGACACCGTCCGCGAGTACCTGCGCCGCTCCGAGGCCGGGGCCGCCCGCATCGTGCTCCCCACGGACATCGTCATGGCCTCCGGCTTCGCGGCCGACGCCGAGCACGAGGTCCTGGCCGTGGACGCCCTCACCTCGGGCGCGCACGGCGCGTCCGCCATGGGCTTGGACATCGGCCCCGAGACGGCCCGGGCGTTCGCGGAGCAGATCCGCGGCGCCCAGACCGTGTTCTGGAACGGCCCCATGGGCGTGTTCGAGTTCCCGGCCTTCGCGGAGGGCACCCGGGCGGTGGCCCGGGCCCTCACCGAGGCCTCCGCGGCCGGCGGCCTGTCGGTGGTCGGCGGCGGCGACTCCGCGGCGGCCGTGCGCACGCTCGGCTTCGCCGACGACGCGTTCGGCCACATCTCCACCGGCGGCGGCGCCTCCCTCGAATACCTCGAGGGCAAGGAGCTCCCGGGCGTCACCGCCCTGGCCGGCGAGGGGCGGGCGTGAGCATGGCGGAGCAGACCACACGCGTGCCGCTGATCGCGGGCAACTGGAAGATGAACCTGGACCACCTCGAGGCCGTCACCCTGGTGCAGCGCCTCACGTGGCTCCTCACGGACGCGGACCATGACCAGGAGGCCGTGGAGGTCGCGGTGTTCCCGCCCTTCACGGGCCTGCGGGCCGTGCAGACGCTCGTCACCGGCGACCGCCTGGACCTCGCCTACGGCGCGCAGGACCTCTCGCCCGAGGACGCCGGCGCCTACACGGGCGACGTCTCCGGCGCGTTCCTGGCCGCGCTGGGGTGCCGCTACGCGATCGTGGGCCACTCCGAGCGTCGCACCCTCCACGGGGAGGACGACGCGCTCGTCGCGCGCAAGGCCGCCGCGGCCCTGCGCCACGGCCTCACCCCGGTGATCTGCGTGGGCGAGGGCCTGGAGGTGCGCCAGGCCGGCCGGCACGTCGAGCACACGCTCGCCCAGCTGGAGGGCTCGATCGCGGGCCTGTCGGCGCAGGACGTGGCCGGCGTCGTCGTCGCCTACGAGCCCGTGTGGGCGATCGGCACGGGCGAGGTCGCCGGCCCCGAGGACGCGCAGCAGATGTGCGCGGCCCTGCGCGCCCGCGTGGCCGCACTGCACGGCGACGACGTCGCCGCCGGACTGCGGATCCTCTACGGCGGCTCCGTGAAGTCCTCCAGCGCGCCGGCGCTGCTGGCGCAGCCAGACGTGGACGGCGCCCTCGTGGGCGGCGCCAGCCTCGACGCGGACGAGTTTGCTAAGATCGTCCGGTTCGACCAGGCCTGATCCGTCCGGCCCGACCGACCGCATTCTCCGTGACGGCCCCGGCGCGCGCCGGGGCCGCACCTCGACCCGAGGAGCCCTCCCGTGGACGTCCTGACCCTGGCCCTGCAGATCCTCGTGGTCGTGCTCAGCGTGGTCATCGTGCTGCTCATCCTGCTGCACAAGGGCCGCGGCGGCGGCGTCTCGGACATGTTCGGCGGCGGCGTGACCAGCTCGATGAGCTCCTCGGGCTCCGCCCAGCGTCTGCTCACCCGCCTGACCGTCGGCTCCGTGGTCGCCTGGGGTGTCGTGATCGCCCTGCTCGGCGTCCTGCCGCGTCTGACCATGGAGTCCTGAGGCCGCCCCGCCGGGCCCCGACGCGAACGCCCCGCACGGAAGATCCGTGCGGGGCGTTCGCGCGTCCCGGACCGGTGGGGCGCCGGGGGCCCCTCAGCGTTCGGAGGCCTGCACGGGGGAGAGGTCCGTGCGCGGCAGGCCCTGGTGGAGCACGGCGCCGAAGACCTCGTCCGGGTCCAGGCGGCGCAGCTCCTCGGCCAGGCAGTCCTGGATCGTCCGGCGTGGCAGGGAGATGCGCTGCACCGGCCGGCCCTGCTGATAGAGCCGGGCCACCTGCGACTGCGAGCGGGAGAGCACCACGTCCCCGTCCGTGCACCGCAGGCGCACCGCACGGATCCCGTGGCCGACCTTCGAGTGCGCGATCGTCACGGGCACCTTCAGGGTCAGGGTGAGCCACGCCGCGAGCAGCATGGTGCTGGGGGAGTCCGGCGCCCCGTCCACCGTCACCGAGCGCAGGGTGGCCACGTCGAGCGTGTCGAAGATCCCGGCCACCTGGATCCGCCACAGCGTCAGGCGCGTCCAGGCCAGGTCGGTGTCCCCCTCATGGTGGCCCGCGCGCAGAGCCCACAGGGCGGGCTCGGCCGCGGACGCCGAGGCCGTGTCCGTGATCCGGCGGTGGGCCAGGCGACCGAGCGCCGTCGCCGAGGGGACCCCGGGTGGCACCCCGGGCCACCACACGACGATGGGCGCATCGGGCAGGAGCAGCCCGGAGACGAGCGACTCGTCGGCGTGGGCGTTCTCCCCGGCGCACCACAGCACCACGACGTCGGAGGCGCCGGCGTCGCCCCCGACCCGGATCTCGGCGTCCAGGCGGGTGGGGGCCGCGGGGTCGCCCAGGGCCAGGACGACGATGCGGCACGGGTGTTCGAGCGAGGCCGCGTTGGCGGCCTGGACGGCGGACTCGATGCCGGCGTCGTCCGTGCTGATCACGAGCGTGAGGACGCGGCCGAGGGCCACGACCCCGCTCTTCTCGCGCAGCTGCGTGATGCGCTTGGCCACCTGGGAGGTGGTGGTGTCGTGCATGCGGATCTTCACGGGCGCCTCCAGCTTCGTCCGTCGCGGGCCATGAGGGCGTCGGCCGAGGGCGGTCCCCACGTGCCCGGGGCGTAGGGCTCGGGCTGGGTGCCCAGGCTCGCCCAGTGCTCCTCGAACGGGTCCACGATCCGCCAGGACAGCTCCACCTCGGCCTGGCGCGGGAACAGCGGCGGCTCCCCGAGGAGCACGTCGAGGATGAGACGCTCGTACGCCTCGGGGGAGTCCTCGGTGAAGGCGTGGCCGTAGCCGAAGTCCATCGTGACGTCGCGGATCTCGGTCTGCGTGCCGGGCACCTTGGACGCGAAGCGGATGGTGACGCCCTCGTCCGGCTGCACCCGGATGACGATGACGTTCTGCCCGAACTCGTCCCCGTCGTGGACGGGGAACAGCAGGTGCGGGGGCTTCTTGAAGACGACGGCGATCTCCGTCACCCGCCGGCCGAGGCGCTTGCCGGCCCGCAGGTAGAACGGGACGCCCTGCCAACGGCGCGTGCGGATGCACACCTTGAGCGCGGCGTACGTCTCCGTGACGGACGCCGGGTTGAAGCCCTCCTCGTCGAGGAAGCCCGTGACCTGCTCGCCGCCCTGCCAGCCGGAGGTGTACTGGCCGCGGGCGGAGGCCCCCGCGAGTCCCTCGGGCGTGTCCGGGACGGTCACGGCCTCGAGGACCTTCTCCTTCTCCGCGCGCAGGTGGTCCGCGTCGAACGAGATCGGCTCCTCCATCGCCGTGAACGCGAGCAGCTGCAGGAGATGGTTCTGGATGACGTCGCGGGCCGCGCCCACGCCGTCGTAGTAGCTCGCCCGTCCGCCGATGCCGATGTCCTCGGCCATCGTGATCTGGACGTGGTCCACGTGCTCCGCGTTCCAGAGCGGCTCGAACATCCGGTTGGCGAACCGGAACGCGAGGATGTTCTGCACCGTCTCCTTGCCGAGGTAGTGGTCGATGCGGAACACGGCGTCCGAGGGGAAGACGCGCTCGATCACGGCGTTGAGCTCCTGCGCGCTGGCCAGGTCGTGGCCGAAGGGCTTCTCGATGACCACGCGGCGCCACGGGCCGTCGGCCGGCTGGGACCGGTCGGCCAGGCCCTGGTCGGCCAGGTGGCGGGAGACGGCCTCGAACCAGTCCGGCGGGATGGAGAGGTAGAACGCGGTGTTCCCGCGCGTGCCGCGTGAGGTCTCGAGCTCGGCGAGCACCTCGTCCAGACGGACGTAGGCCGCCTCGTCGTCGAACGCGCCGGAGACGAAGCGCAGGCCGCCCTGGAACTGGTCCCACACGGTCTCGTCGAACGTGGTCCGGGAGGAGGCTTCGACGGCGGCGCGCACGTAGTCGGCGAACTCCTCGTCGGACCAGTCGCGGCGACCGAAGCCGACGAGGGAGAACGCCGGCGGCAGCAGGCCGCGCTGGGCCAGGTCGTACATGGCCGGCAGGAGCTTCTTCTTCGCCAGGTCGCCCGTCACGCCGAACAGCACGAGCGCCGACGGGCCCGCGATGCGGGTCAGGCGCCGGTCACGGGGGTCGCGCAGCGGGTTGCGGGGGACGGTCCGGGACTCACCGGCCACGGACGGCGCTCCTCAGGGCCTCGATGCCCGCGTCGCGGCGGCGCAGGTGCAGGGTGACCACGGGGCGGCCGAGATCGCCCAGCACCCGGGCGTCGCCCGCGGCCTGCGCGGCGATGAGCCTGCCCAGGGAGAACGGGCGGCCGGGCACCTCGAGGTCCCGGCCGGCGCCGCCGGTGATCTGCAGGAACACGCCGACGGCCGGGCCGCCCTTGTGGAACTGCCCGGTGGAGTGCAGGAACCGCGGACCCCAGCCGAACGTGACCGGGCGGCCGACCAGGTCCGCCAGGTCTGCGCGCAGCTCCTCGAGCTCGGCGTCGTCATGACGGGAGAGGTAGGCGTGGACCGCCAGGTAGCCGTCCTCGGGCACCAGCGCCGCCGTGGCGCGCAGCACGCCGGCCAGGTCCGGGGCAGAGGTCACGGACGCCGGGCCGGAGACCTCGACGCCCTCCACCTCACCGTCGGCCGTCCGCTCGGCGGCGGGGCCGTCCAGCAGGGTGCGCGCGGCGGCCTTGGCGGCCTCCACGTCCGGCTGGTCGAAGGGGTTGATCCCGAGCAGGCGGCCGGCCACCGCGGTGGCCACCTCCCACAGCAGCAGCTGGGCGCCGAGCGAGCCGGCGACCTGCACGCCGTGGCCCGGGGCCGCGACGTCGTCCTCGCCGACGAGCTGCACCTGCAGCAGGTCGGGGGCGTCCCACACGGTCTCGGGGTCGCCGGGGGCGACGACGACGGGCAGCAGCCCGGTGCCGTCCTTGCCCGTGGACTCGGCGATCAGCTGCTCGATCCAGGCCGGCAGTCCGGCGATGCCGGACCCGTGGTCGGCGAAGACGAGCTTGTCGCGCAGCGGGCGGGTGCCGCCCAGGGCCGCGCCGAGCTGCAGGCCCGGGTTGTCCTCGTCGTCGGCGATCAGCAGGTCGAGCACGGCCTCCGCGTCGTCCAGCAGGGCCGCGACGTCCACGCCGGCCAGGCCGGTGGGGACCAGGCCGAACGCGGTGAGGGCCGAGAAACGCCCGCCCACGGTCGGGTCCGCGGTGAAGACGGCGCGCCAGCCGGCGGACTCGCACGCGGCGTGCAGCGGTGAGCCCGGGTCCGTGACGGCGACCAGGCGGGTGCGGGGGTCGATCCCGGCGTCGCGGAACGCGGCCTCGACGACGCGGCGCTGCGAGTCGGTCTCCACGGTGGAGCCGGACTTGGAGGAGACCACCAGCACGGTTCGCTCGAGGTCGCGCTCGAGGGCGCGGGAGACCTGGAGCGGGTCCGTGGAGTCCAGGACCTCGAGCTCGACGCCGGCCGTCGCCGCGATCACCTCGGGGGCCAGGGACGAGCCGCCCATGCCCGCCAGGACCACGCGGTCCACGCCCTCGGCGCGCAGCTCCCGGGTCAGCTGGGCGATGTGCGGGACGAGGGCGCGGGAGTCCTCGAACAGGTCGATCCAGCCGAGCCGCTTGGCGGCCTCGTCGCGGGCCGGCGCCCCCCACAGGTCGGCGTCCTGCGCCCCGAGGCGGGAGGCGACGCGGTCCTGGAGGAGGGCGGGCAGATGGCGGTCGATCGCCTCGAGGGCGGCTCCGGTGGCGGTGAGGCCGAGGGTGCTCATGGGGGGTCCTTCCGTGCGCGTGGGGGTCGGGGGGCGGGTGCGGTCAGCGATGGGCGTCGAGCCCGGAGCGGACCGAGCCGAGCAGCTCGTCCCACGCGGCCTCGAACTTCTCCAGGCCCTCAGTCTCCAGCACGTCCACGACGTCCTGGTAGGACACGCCTGCCGCGCCGACCGCGTCGAGCAGGGCATCGGCCTCGGCGTAGGCGCCCGTGACGGTGTCCGCCGCAATCACCCCGTGGTCGGCGACCGCCTCGAGGGTCTTCTCCGGCAGGGTGGTCACGGTGTGCGGTGCCACGAGTTCGGTGACGTACAGCGTGTCCGGCAGGGCGGGGTCCTTGACGCCGGTGGAGGCCCACAGGGGCCGCTGCACGGGGGCGCCGGCCGCCTCGAGCAGGCGCCAGCGCTCCGAGTCCAGGGCCTGCTCGAAGGCTCGGTAGGCCAGGCGCGCGTTGGCGACGGCGGCCCGGCCGGTCAGCGCCTCGGCCTCGGGGGTGCCGATCGCGCGCAGCCGCGCGTCGACCTCCGTGTCCACACGGGAGACGAAGAAGGAGGCCACCGAGTGGAGGCGGCGGACGTCGTGCCCGTTCGCCCGGGCCTTCTCCAGGCCGGTGAGCCAGGCGTTGAGCACCCGGCGGTAGCGGGGCAGGGAGAAGATCAGGGTCACGTTCACGCTGATGCCCGCGCCGAGCACGTCCGCGATGGCGGACAGGCCCTCCACGGTCGCGGGGATCTTCACCATGAGGTTGGGACGGTCGACGGCCGCCGCCAGCTCGCGGGCCTGCGCCACGGTGCCGGCGGCGTCGCGGGCCAGGCGCGGATCGACCTCAAGGGAGACGAAGCCGTCCGCCCCGCCGGTGCGCTCGTGGACGGGCGCGAGCACGTCGGCGGCGCGGCGCACGTCCTCGGTCGTCAGGGCGACGACGGCCTCGTCCACCGAGGCGCCGGCCGCGGCGAGGTCGCGCAGCTGTCCCTGGTAGGCGCCCGCGTCCGCGAGGGCGACCGCGAAGATGGACGGGTTCGTGGTGACGCCGGTGACCGAGCGGGTGGCGATCAGCTCTTCGAGCGTGCCCTCGTCCAGCCGCGTGCGGGAGAGGTCGTCGAGCCAGATCGACACACCGGCCTGGGCCAGCGCGGCGGTGTTCGGGTTCTGCGGGGTGCTCATGGTCTGCGGGTGCCTTCCCTTCGGGGTGGACGTGCTCGGGGCGCCGTGGGCGCCGGGCCTCAGAGGAGGCCGCGGGTCACCTCGGCGACGTGCTCGCCAGTGAATCCGTACTTCTCCATCAGGCGGGCGCCGTCGGCCGACTCGCCGTAGTGCTCGAGGCTCACGCGGGCGCCCGGGGAGGAGGCCGTCACCGTGTGCTCGAACCACGGCATCGCGATGCCGGCCTCGACGGAGACGCGGACCGGGGCGTCGGGGCCGTCGGGCAGGACCTCGGCCCGGTAGGCCTCGTCCTGCTCGGCGAACCACTCGAGGCAGGGGGCGGAGACGACGCGGGTCGGGACGCCGTCGGCCTGCAGCAGCGCGCGGGCCCGCACGGCCACGGAGACCTCGGAGCCGGTCGCGATCAGCAGCGCGCGGGCCGGCGTCGGCGCGCCGTCGGCATCCGTGGCGTCGATGAGGACGTAGGCGCCGCGGGCCACGCCCGAGGCGGGGGCGAAGCCGTCCGTGTCCCGGGGGAGCACGGGCAGGCTCTGCCGGGACAGGACGAGCCCGGCCGGGCGGTCCCGGTGCTCGAGCACCGTCCGCCACGCCCACGCGGTCTCGTTGGCGTCGGCCGGGCGGACGACGTCGAGCCCGGGGATGGCCCGCAGGGCGGCCAGGTGCTCCACCGGCTGGTGCGTGGGGCCGTCCTCGCCGAGGCCGATGGAGTCGTGCGTCCACACGTACGTGCTCGGGGTGCCCATGAGGGCGGCCAGGCGGACGGCGGGGCGCATGTAGTCGGAGAACGTCAGGAACGTGCCCACGTACGCGCGGGTCAGGCCGCCGATCGTGATGCCGTTGACGATCGCCCCGGCCGCGAACTCGCGGACGCCGAAGTGCAGGGTGCGGCCGTACTCGTGGCCCTGCCACGTGGCGGTGGAGCGGCGGGCCGGGATGAAGGAGGGCTCGCCCTTCATGGTGGTGTTGTTCGACCCGGCGAGGTCGGCCGAGCCGCCCCAGAGCTCGGGCATGACCGGCGCGAGGGCCGTGAGCACCTCTCCGGAGGCCGCGCGCGTGGCCAGGCCCTTCTCGTCCGCGTCCCAGGACGGGAACGCGTCCGCGAAGCCAGCGGGCAGCTCTCGTCCGGCCAGTCGGTCGTACAGCCGCGCGTTCTCCGGGTTCGCCTCGCGCCAGGCCTGGAACGCCACCTCCCAGCCGCGGCGGTACTCTGCCGAGCGCTCGGCGATGGACCGGGCGCGGGCCAGGAGCTCGGGGTCGACGTCGAAGGTCTTGGTCGGGTCCAGCCCGAGGCTCTCCTTGAGGCCGGCGACCTCGTCCGTGCCGAGCTTGGAGCCGTGGATGCCGCCGGTGTTCTGCTTCGTGGGGGAGGGCCAGCCGATCACGGTGCGCAGCTTGATCAGCGAGGGCCGGCCGGTCTCGGCCTTGGCCGCGACGAGGGCGTCGTACAGGGCCTCCACGTCCTCCGTGTACTCGGTCACGGCGTGGCCCTGGGCGCCGTTGGTCCAGTCGACCTCCTGCACGTGCCAGCCGTAGGCCTCGTAGCGGCGGACCACGTCCTCGGTGAACGCGATGTCCGTGTCGTCCTCGATCGAGATGCGGTTCGCGTCGTAGACGACGACCAGGTTCCCGAGCTCCTGGTGCCCGGCCAGCGAGGAGGCCTCGGCGGCGACGCCCTCCTGGATGTCCCCGTCGGAGGCGAGCACGAACACGTGGTGGTCGAACGGGGAGGTGCCGGGGGCGGCGTCGGGGTCCATCAGCCCGCGCACGCGGCGCTGCTCGTACGCGAAGCCGACGCCCATCGCCAGGCCCTGGCCCAGCGGACCCGTGGTCACCTCGACGCCGTGGGTGTGGCCGTACTCCGGGTGGCCCGGGGTCCTGGATCCCTCGGTGCGCAGCCCCTGGATGTCCTCGATCTCGAGCCCGGCGCCCGCGGCGAACAACTGCAGGTACTGGATGAGCGAGGCGTGGCCCGCGGAGAGGATGAAGCGATCCCGGCCCTCCCAGCGGTCGTCCGTGGGGTCCAGGTGCATGACGTTCTGGTACAGCTGCCACGCCACGGGGGCCAGCGAGATCGCGGTGCCGGGGTGGCCGTGCCCGGCCTTCTCCACGGCGTCCGCCGAGAGCGCCTTGAGCGTGTCCACCATCCGGCGGTCCTGCTCCGAGTAGACGAACCCGCGGGCCGGGGCCACCCGGTCCAGGGTCGGGGGGGTGGACGGCTGCGCGGCGTCGGTCACGGGTTCTCTCCTGGCGGATCGGGAGCGTCGGGGTGCGGCCCCGGCCGACGCCGGGGCGTCGCGGCGCGGGGCCGTCGTCCCAGCCTAGCCGCGCGACGGCGGGGCGGGCCCGACCGGGCGCCTCATGACATGCTTCGCCCCCGGGCGAACAGCCGTTGACACGAGTAGACTGGGTCAAGGCCTGACCGCAGGCGGACCGCCCGAGTGGCCGATCCGAACCCCGGGACGGGCACGCCCACCGTCCCCTCACCGTGAGAAGCAGATGTCATCCTCCCTGGAGTCGCCGTCCGCCGCCCGCGTCGCCGCCGCCGAGCCCGGCGTCGTCGACCGGTCCCCGCTGCCCCTGCGCCGCAAGGTCCGGGCGTACGTCGAGCTGACGAAGCCCCGGGTGATCGAGCTGCTGCTGGTGACCACGCTGCCGACCATGATCTTCGCGCAGCGCGGCTTCCCGGACGTGCTCACCATGATCGCCACGCTCGTCGGCGGTGCGCTCGCCGCCGGCGCCTCCGGCACCTTCAACTGCTACATCGACCGCGACATCGACCGGGTCATGAAGCGCACCGAGAACCGGCCGCTCGTCACCGGCGAGGTCACCCCCCGCGAGGCCCTCGTGTTCGCGTGGGTGCAGACGGTCGTGTCCATCCTGATCCTCGGGTTCGGCGCCAACTGGCTGGCGGCCGGCCTGGGTGTGGCCGCCATCTTCTTCTACGTGGTCGTGTACTCGCTCGTGCTCAAGCGCCGCACGGAGCAGAACATCGTGTGGGGCGGCATCGCCGGCTGCTTCCCCGTGCTGATCGGCTGGGCGGCCGTGCGCGGGACCGTCGAGTGGCCGGCCATCGTGCTGTTCCTCGTGGTCTTCCTGTGGACGCCCCCGCACTACTGGCCGCTGTCCATGAAGTACAAGCGCGACTACCAGCAGGCCGACGTGCCGATGCTCGGCGCCATCGCCTCCGCGCGCCACGTCTCCAACCAGGTCGTGCTCTACGCGTGGGCCACCGTGGCCTGCTCCCTCCTGCTCGTGCCGATGGGCTGGGCCGGCATCGTCTACACCGCGGTCGCGCTCGTCGTCGGCGGCTGGTTCATCTGGGAGTCCCACGTGCTGCAGGTGCAGGCCCAGCGCGAGGACTTCGAGGACCGCAAGGCCATGAAGGTCTTCCACCTCTCCATCACCTACCTGACGCTGCTGTTCATCGCCCTGGCCGTGGACCCGTTCGTGGGTGCGCCGCTGATGCACTTCGGCGCCTGAGCGCCGGTCCGCCCCCAGCGCTCCCCGGGACGCCGACGACGACGGCCCCGCACCAGCCGGTGCGGGGCCGTTCGCGTGCGCGGGGCGTCAGCCCGCGGCGACGGTGCGCGCGGGCGTGGCGGTCTCGACCGCGGCACCGGGTCCGGCCGTGACGTAGCGGGCGACCTGCCGGTCCCAGGCCTCCGTCGCCGACGCCACGAGCAGTGCCGAGCCGAGCATGTGCAGCAGGACCACACCGATCGGCAGGCCCGTGAAGTGCTGGGTGTAGCCCACGGCGGCCTGGAACACGAGGGCGAGCAGGAGCCGCAGCACGGCGGCGCGCTGCAGGCGGGAGGCGCCGGCCGCGCGGCGCACCGTGAAGAACAGGACCAGGGCGGCCGCCAGGAGCAGGTACACCGGGATCACGTGGATCCGGGTGACCAGCAGCGGGTCGAACTCGTGGCGCGGCGAGCCGGGGTCGCCGGAGTGCGGGCCCGTGCCGGTCACCACGGTGCCCAGGTACACGGCGGCCCACGTCAGCGCGAACGCCGCCCAGGCGGCGGCACGGGACCGGACGGTGGTGGCGCCGTCCACGAGGGGCACGCCCGCCCGGCCGGCGCGGCGCTCGGCGGCGATGCGCACCACGAGCAGGGTCGCCACGGCGACCATGATCGAGGACACGATGAAGTGACCGGCCACCCACCACGGGTTCAGATGCGTCAGGACCACGACGCCGCCCACGAGGGCCTGCGCGGGGATGCCGGCCAGCAGGCCCACGGAGAGCCAGAAGGGGCTCCGGTGGGTGCCGCGCAGGTTCCACAGGGACAGGAACATGGCGGCGGCGATGACCACCAGGACGAACGTCAGCGTCCGGTTGCCGAATTCGATGTAGCCGTGGATGCCCATCTCTGGGGTGTTGGTGAGGGACTCGGGTGAGCACTTGGGCCACGTGGGGCAGCCCAGGCCGGAGCCGGTGAGGCGCACGGCGCCGCCGGTGACGATGATGCCGATCTCGGACGCCAGGGACGCCACGGCGAGGGCCATGGTGGCCTTCGTGAGGCGCTGCGGCAGGCGGGCGGCGAGCCCGGCCGGGGCGGTCCCGGCCGCGGGGGTGGTGGTGGACACGGTGTCCTTCCGATCGTTCGATGCAGGGGGACGGGGAACGGCTCAGGGCCGCCAGCGGAACCAGCGGAGCGCGGCCGCGACGGCCACGGCGCCCCACAGGGTGAGCACGAGCAGGGGGACGGGCGACCAGGCCCCGTCCAGGAGGGCGGCCCGCAGGGCCGTGCCCAGCGCGCCGGAGGGGAGCAGGTCCACGCCGGGCACCCGCGCGGGGAACACCGTGCCGCCGACGGCGCCGAACAGCACCCACAGCAGGTTGGCGACGGCGAGGGTCGCCTCCGGCCGGGCCGTGCCGGCGAGCAGCAGCCCGAGGGCCGTGAAGGCGGCGGCCCCCAGCGCGAGGGCGACGAGGGCCGGCAGGATCCCCTCGGGGTCCGGACGCCAGCCGAGCGCCAGGCCGACGCCGCCGATCACGCTCACCTGCACCAGCAGGAGGGCCACCACCGCCAGGGCCTTGCCGGCGACGAGGCCGAGCGTGCCCAGCGGGGTGGTGGCCAGGGCGGCGAGCACGTCGTAGCGACGCTCGAAGCCCGTGGCGATCGCGGTGGCCGTGAACGCGGAGCTGATCACGGCCAGGGCGAGCACGCCGGGCACGGCCACGTCCAGGCCCGAGCGGCCGGGGGCGTCCAGCAGGCCGGTGACGTGCACGCCCACGAGCGCGAGCAGGGGCAGCACCACGGTGACGAGCAGCTGCTCGCCGTTGCGCAGCGCGGTGCCGGTCTCGTAGCCGGCCTGACGCAGGACGCGGGCGGCCAGCGGGGCGGCGCCGGCGTGGGCTCCGGTGCCGGCCGGGGCGCGGTGGTCGACGACGGGCGTGCTCATGCGGCGGTCTCCCGGAGGATCTGCTCGAGGCGCAGTCCGGCGCGCTCGAATCGGGTGGGCATCAGGGCGTGCTCCCGCCAGCTCGCGGCGAGGACGGCCAGGTCGTCCGGGCCGCGGACGCCGGCCACGCGCAGGCGGGCGGACTCGTCGAGGCCGGCCGCGCGCAGCGGCGCGGGCAGGGTGTCGGCCCAGGCGCGGACGGCGTCGGGGGAGGCGTCGCCGAAGTCCACGTCGACGACGTCGCCCTCGGCCACGCGCGTGAGCTCGGCCAGCGAGCCGGAGCGCACCACGCGGCCGGCGCGCAGGATGGCGACGTCGTCCGCGAGCCGCTCGGCGTCGTCGAGCAGGTGCGTGGTCAGCAGCACGGCGGCGCCGCGGTCGGTCTGTTCACGCACGACGTCGTGCACGACGGGCCGGGTCTCCGGGTCGAGGCCCGCGGTGGGCTCGTCGAGGAACAGCATGTCCGGCCGGCCGACGAGGGCGGCCGCGAGCGCGACGCGTTGGCGCTGGCCACCGGAGAGGCGGCGCAGGGGGCGGCCGGCGACGTCGGCGATCAGCAGGCGCTCCAGCAGCGGCTCGACGGGCAGCGGGTCGCGGTACAGGGACGCCACATGGCCGATGAAGCGGCGGGCGGGGATCGCGGGCGGCAGGCCGCCCTCCTGCCACATCACGCCGATGCGGGCGCGCAGGTCGGCGGAGGCCCGCCACGGGTCTGCGCCGAACACGCGCACGGTGCCGGCGTCGGGCCGGTCCATGCCGTGGCAGAGGCCGAGGGTGGTGGACTTGCCGGCCCCGTTGGGGCCGAGCAGCACCGTGACGGCGCCGGCACGGGCGGTGAGGTCGACGCCCCGCAGGACGGGGGTGCGGGACCGGCCGCGGCCGAGGCTCCGGTGGACGTCGCTCAGGCGCAGGACGGGCTCGTCGCGCGGCACGGGATCCGGGGTCAGGGGAGGTCGGGGCACTGTGCCAGTCTAGTCCTCGGGCCCTGCGACCCCGGCTCGAGGGGCCGGGGCGCCCGGTCTGACGCGGGTTCCGCCGCGGGCGTCATCAAGCCAGGCGATCCTCACTTGAACCGTTCCAGATCAATAGGTCATGATGGCGTGGTGTATTCGGATCAGTCTGCGTCGCCCCCCGCTCCGGCCCCGGCCGAGGGCACGCGCGAGCGTGTGCTGCAGCTGGTCCTGACGCGTGGACCCGTGAGCGCGGCCGAGATCGGTCGCGAGCTGGAGCTGACCGCCGCCGCCGTGCGCCGCCACCTGGACGCGCTCGAGGAGGACTCGCTCGTCGAGGTCAAGCGGGTCACCGCGGCCCGCGGCGCGGGACGGCCCTCCCGCCGCTACGTGGTCACCTCGCACGCGCAGGAGCACCTGCCCAAGGACCACCTCGCCGTCGCCCTGGACACCCTGGCCCGCCTCGAGGAGCTCGGCGGGGAGGAGGAGGTGCGCCGCGCCGCGCGCCACGCCTTCCGTGAGATCGAGGAGCGCTTCACGGCCGCCGTCGGCGGCCGGGAGACCGCGCTCCAGGAGCGCACCCGGATCCTCGCGCGGGTCCTCGACGAGGCCGGCTACGCCGGCACGCTGCGCCACTTCGGCGCGGGCCTGGCGCCCACCCTCCGCGCGGACCAGGTCTGCCAGGGGCACTGCCCGTTCCAGGGAATTCCCGCCCGCCATCCGGAGTTCTGTGAAGAGGAGACCGCGCTGTTCGCCCGCCTGCTCGAGGTGGACGTGCGCCGGCTCTCGACCCTCGCCGCCGGCGCCCACGTGTGCACCACACATGTGCCGCTGGGCCGCGACTGAGCCGTGCGGGCCTCGCCCCGGCTCCCGCCGACCACCCGACCGACCCCGACCGCAGTGACTAGTGAGAGAGGCTGAGATGACCGACCAGATCGTCCAGCGGGACTCCGCGGAGACCGCCGACCCCGGCGTGATCCAGGAGATCCTCGACAAGAACCCCGAGCTCAACGCCATCGGCGCCTACCAGTACGGCTGGGCCGACTCCGACGCGGCCGGCGAGAAGGCCGTCCGTGGTCTGAACGAGGACGTCGTGCGCGACATCTCCGGCAAGAAGGACGAGCCGGAGTGGATGCGCAACCTGCGCCTCAAGGCCCTCAAGTACTTCGAGCGCAAGCCGATGCCGGCGTGGGGCCCGGACCTGTCGGGCATCGACTTCGACAACATCAAGTACTTCGTGCGCTCCACCGAGGGCCAGGCCAAGACCTGGGAGGACCTGCCCGAGGACATCCGCAACACCTACGAGCGCCTGGGCATCCCCGAGGCCGAGCGCGAGCGTCTCGTGGCCGGCGTCGCCGCCCAGTACGAGTCCGAGGTCGTCTACCACCAGATCCGCGAGGACCTGGAGGAGCAGGGCGTCGTGTTCCTCGACACCGACACCGCGCTCAAGGAGCACCCGGAGATCTTCGAGGAGTACTTCGGCACCGTGATCCCGGTCGGCGACAACAAGTTCGCCTCCCTGAACACGGCCGTGTGGTCCGGCGGCTCCTTCGTGTACGTGCCCAAGGGCGTGCACGTGGAGATCCCGCTGCAGGCCTACTTCCGCATCAACACGGAGAACATGGGCCAGTTCGAGCGGACGCTGATCATCGCGGACGAGGACTCGTACGTGCACTACATCGAGGGCTGCACCGCCCCGATCTACCAGTCCGACTCGCTGCACTCGGCCGTCGTGGAGATCGTGGTGAAGAAGAACGCCCGCGTGCGCTACACCACCATCCAGAACTGGTCCACGAACGTGTACAACCTCGTGACCAAGCGCGCCGTGGTCGAGGCCGGCGGCACCATGGAGTGGATCGACGGCAACATCGGCTCCAAGGTGACCATGAAGTACCCGGCCGTGTACCTGACCGGCGAGCACGCCACCGGCGAGACCCTCTCCGTCGCGTTCGCGGGCAAGGACCAGCACCAGGACACCGGCTCCAAGATGGTGCACATGGCCCCGCACACGAACTCCTCGATCGTGTCCAAGTCCGTGGCCCGCAGCGGCGGCCGCGCCGCCTATCGCGGCCTGGTGCAGATCGCCGAGGGCGCGAACGGCTCCGCGAACTCGGTGGTGTGCGACGCCCTGCTCGTGGACACGGTCTCCCGCTCCGACACGTACCCGTACATCGACATCCGGGAGGACGACGTGACCCTCGGCCACGAGGCGACCGTCTCGAAGGTGTCCGAGGAGCAGCTCTTCTACCTCATGAGCCGCGGGATGTCCGAGGACGAGGCCATGGCCATGATCGTGCGCGGCTTCATCGAGCCGATCGCCCGCGAGCTGCCCATGGAGTACGCGCTCGAGCTCAACAAGCTGATCGAACTGCAGATGGAAGGATCGGTGGGCTGACATGACCGACACCGTGGAGAACACCCAGCGGACCATGATCCCGGGCATGGGCGAGGAGGGCGAGAAGCTCACCGTCGCACAGAACCCGGCTGCCCGGGCCGGGGGCCGGGAGCGCAACGCCGCGGGCTCGCGCGCCGATCGCCTCAGCTCCTTCGAGCTGTCCGACTTCCCCGTGCTCACGGGGCGCGAGGAGGACTGGCGCTTCACCCCGCTCAAGCGCCTGGGCGGGCTGCACCTGCCCGAGGGCGACGACGCGCGCCTGACCGGTGCCGCCCCCGCCGTGACCGTGGCCGAGCAGGCCGGCGTCACGGTGGAGACCGTGGCCCGCGACGACGCCCGCGTCGGCTCCGTCCTGACCCCGGACGACCGCGTGTCCGCCGCGGCCTGGAACTCGGTCTCCGAGGCCACCGTCGTGACGATCTCCGGCGAGGTCGCCGAGCCGGTGCGCATCGACGTCGTCGGCTCCTCCTCCGACCCGGCCGCGATGCACCTGACCGTGCTCGTGGAGGAGAACGCGCAGGCCGACGTCGTGATCGCCCACCGCGGCACCGCCGTGCTGGCCCAGAACGTCGAGTTCGACGTGCGCCGCGACGCCCGCCTGAACGTGGTCGCGCTGCAGGCCTGGGAGGGCGATGCCGTGCACGTCTCGGCCCAGCAGGCCTCGGTCGCCACGAACGCGCACTTCAAGCACGTGGCCGTGTCCTACGGCGGCGGCGTGGTGCGGCTGACCCCGACCGCGCGGTTCGCCGCCGAGCGCGGCGAGGCCGAGATGTACGGCCTGTACTTCGCCGACGCCGGTCAGCACCTCGAGAACCGCCTGTTCGTGGACCACAACCAGCCGGACTGCGTCTCGAACGTGCTCTACAAGGGCGCCCTGCAGGGCACGGACGCGCGCACCGTGTGGGTGGGCGACGTGCTGATCCGCAAGGAGGCCGAGGGCACGGACACGTACGAGAAGAACCAGAACCTGCTGCTCTCCGACGGGGCGCGCGCGGACTCGGTGCCGAACCTGGAGATCGAGACCGGCGTGATCGAGGGTGCGGGCCACGCGTCCGCGACCGGCCGCTTCGACGAGACCCAGCTGTTCTACCTGATGGCCCGCGGCATCTCCGAGACCGAGGCCCGCCGCCTGATCGTGCGCGGCTTCCTCAACGAGATCATCCAGAAGATCGGCATCGGCGACGTCGAGGACGAGCTGACCGCCGTCATGGAGGACGAGCTCCGCATCGCGCAGCTCTGACCGACGCCCCGCAGACCCCACCGCCTTCCACCCGAGGAGAACCACCATGGCAACCCTGCAGATCACCGACCTGCACGTGCAGATCGCGACCGAGAACGGCCCCAAGGAGATCCTGAAGGGCCTCTCCCTGACCATCGAGACGGGCGAGACCCACGCGATCATGGGCCCGAACGGCTCCGGCAAGTCCACCCTGGCCTCGACCATCGCCGGCCACCCGCGCTACGAGGTCACCTCCGGCTCCATCACCCTCGACGGCGAGGATGTGCTGGAGATGAGCGTCGACGAGCGCGCGCAGGCCGGCCTCTTCCTGGCCATGCAGTACCCCGTGGAGATCCCGGGCGTCACCATGACCAACTTCCTGCGCACCGCCAAGACCGCGCTCGACGGCCAGGCCCCCTCGCTGCGCACCTGGACCAAGGACGTCAAGGGCGCCTTCGAGGCCCTGCAGATCGACCCGGCGTTCATGAACCGCAACGTCAACGAGGGCTTCTCCGGCGGCGAGAAGAAGCGCGCCGAGATCCTCCAGCTCGAGCTGTTCAAGCCCACGTTCGCGATCCTCGACGAGACCGACTCCGGCCTCGACGTCGACGCGCTGCGCATCGTCTCCGAGGGCGTCAACCGCGCCCAGGCGCAGAACGAGATGGGCACCCTGCTGATCACCCACTACACGCGGATCCTCAACTACATCAAGCCGGATCACGTGCACGTGCTGGTGGACGGCCGCGTCGCCGAGTCCGGCGGCCCGGAGCTCGCCGAGCAGCTCGAGGCCGAGGGCTACGCCCGCTTCGAGAAGGCCGCGGCGGGGGCCTGAGATGACGGAGACCACGAACCAGGCGCCCACGGAGGACATCCGTGAGGCCCTCAAGGACGTGATCGATCCGGAGCTGGGCGTCAACGTCGTGGACCTGGGCCTGCTCTACGGGCTGCACTACGCCGACGACGGCGCGCTGCTCGTGGACATGACCCTGACCACCGCGGCCTGCCCGCTCACGGACGAGATCGAGGACCAGGTCTCCCGCGCGATCGGCACCATGGTGGACGAGTGGCGGCTGAACTGGGTCTGGATGCCCCCGTGGGGCCCCGAGCGGATCACCGAGGACGGTCGCGACCAGATGCGCGCCCTCGGCTTCAACATCTGATCCGGCCCGGACCACGACGGCGGCCCGTCACCTTCTGCGTGAAGGTGACGGGCCGCCGTCGTGGTGGGGGAGTGCGGACGGGCCCGCAGGCGCCCCGGGGCTCCCGGCTCAGATGTCCAGGGAGGAGGCCCGGAACGTGTCGCACTGACGGATGTCCGGCTCCTGCTGGGAGCTCTGGTAGCCGCGCATGAACCAGGCCATGCGCTGCTCGGAGGTGCCGTGCGTGAACGCCTCGGGGTTCACCCGGCCGGTGTGGGTGGACTGGATGCGGTCATCGCCCACGGCGGAGGCCGCGTCGATGGCCTGGCGCAGCTGGTCCTGCGAGATCGGCTTCAGGAACGGCGCGCCGGACTCGGGGTCCACGGTGGAAGCGGCGTGCCCGGCCCACATGCCGGCGAAGCAGTCGGCCTGCAGCTCCGCGCGCACGGCGCCGGAGGTGGGGCCGGTGGTCCCGTCCTTGGAGTGCTGCAGGTAGCCGGTGACCTGCTGGACGTGGTGGCCGTACTCGTGCGCCACGATGTACTCCTCCGCCAGCGGCCCGCCCTCGGCGCCGAAGTCGGTCTGCAGCGTCTCGAAGAACGCGGTGTCGAAGTACATGGACTCGTCCGCCGGGCAGTAGAACGGGCCCGTGGCCGAGGAGGCGCTGCCGCAGCCGGTGCTCACGCCGCCCCGGAACAGGGTGAGCTGCGGCTGGCGCCACTGGATGTCCGAGAACTGGGCGAGGTACTCGCCCCAGAACTCGTCCGCGGCCTCGGTGGTCGCGATGACGCGGCAGTCCGTGTTCTGGTTGGCGTCCGCACCGCTGGCGCACGCCTCGTCCGAGATGGGCTGGCCCTGGCCGCCCGAGCCCGTCTGCTGCTGGTACTGGCTCTGTCCGGCGGATCCGCCGCCCGTGTCGATGCCGAGCTGCTCGGCCAGCCCGGGCGCGAAGATCGCGAGCAGCAACGCGAGCAGGCCGCCGCCACCGCCGATGGCGATGCCCCGGCCCCCCAGCCCGCCGCCACCGCCCGATCGGGCCCGGCCGGCGTCGATCTGCACGTTCTCGTTGAAGCTCATGGGGCCAGAGTGTAGACGGACTAGACTGGCCCGGCACCGCACTGGCCCCCGCCCGTCGGGATCGCCCGGGCCCCGCCGGTGCACCCCTGTTCTTCCCTCGACCCCTGGAGTCTGACACCCCCATGCTGACCGTCACCGATGTCGAACTGCGCGTGGGCGCCCGTCTCCTCATGGACGAGGTGAACTTCCGCGTGGACAAGGGGGACAAGGTCGGCCTCGTGGGGCGCAACGGCGCCGGCAAGACGACGCTGACCAAGGTCCTGGCCGGCGGCGGGCAGCCCACGGCGGGCACCGTGACCCGGACCGGGCGCATCGGCTATCTGCCCCAGGACCCCAAGGTCGAGGACATGGACCAGTCCGGCCGAGACCGCATCCTCTCCGCCCGCGACCTGGACCAGACCATCCGGCGCATGCGCGAGGCCGAGGCCGGGATGGCCGCCGTCGACGACGCCGAGCGGGAGCGGGCGATGAACCGCTACTCCCGTCTGGAGGCGGAGTTCGAGGCCCGCGGCGGCTACGCGGCCGAGTCCGAGGCCGCCCGGATCACGTCCAACCTCGGCCTGCCGGACCGCGTCCTGGACCAGCCGCTGCACACCCTCTCCGGCGGCCAGCGCCGCCGCGTGGAGCTCGCCCGCATCCTCTTCTCCGACGCGGACATCATGCTGCTGGACGAGCCCACCAACCACCTCGACCACGACTCGATCGTGTGGCTGCGCGACTACCTGAAGACCTACTCCGGCGGCCTCCTGATGATCTCGCACGACGTGGAGCTCATGGAGATGACCGTGAACAAGGTCCTCTACCTGGACGCGAACCGGCAGACCATGGACGTCTACAACATGACGTGGAAGAACTACCTCGCCCAGCGCCAGCAGGACGAGGCGCGCCGCCGCCGGGAGTTCGCCAACGCGGAGAAGAAGGCCTCGGCCCTCATGGCCCAGGCCGAGAAGATGCGTGCCAAGGCGACCAAGGCCACCGCCGCGCAGAACATGATCAAGCGCGCCGAGCGGCTCATGCGCGGCGTCGAGGGCGAGCGCGCGGTCGACCGCGTGGCCGCGATCCGCTTCCCCACCCCGCAGGCCTCCGGCAAGACGCCGCTGCGCGCCGAGAACCTCTCCAAGTCCTACGGCTCGCTCGAGATCTTCACGGGAGTGGACCTGGCGATCGACCGCGGCTCGCGCGTGGTGATCCTGGGCTACAACGGCGCCGGCAAGACGACGCTGCTGCGCATGCTCGCCGGGGAGGAGACCCCGGACACCGGCGAGGTCCAGGCGGGCCACGGGCTCAAGCTGGGCTACTTCGCCCAGGAGCACGACACCCTGGACCAGGACGCGTCGGTCCTGGACAACATGCGCCACGCCGCCCCGCAGCTCGGCGACACCCAGGCGCGCACGCTGCTCGGATCGTTCCTCTTCCAGGGCGACGACGTCGACAAGCCCGCCCGCGTCCTCTCCGGTGGCGAGAAGACCCGCCTGGCGCTGGCCACGCTCGTGGCCTCGAGCGCGAACGTGCTGCTGCTGGACGAGCCCACGAACAACCTCGACCCCGCCAGCCGTGAGGAGATCCTCCATGCGCTGCGCCAGTACGAGGGTGCCGTGGTGCTCGTGACCCACGACGAGGGCGCCGTCGAGGCGCTCGACCCCGAGCGCGTGGTGCTGCTGCCGGACGGGGTCGAGGACCTCTGGAACGACGACTACAGGGACCTCATCACCCTCGCCTGAGTGCGCGGGCCGCCGAGGCGGAGGGCGGGCTCAGTCGAAGAGCGCGTCCTCGGCCTCCTCGTCCGTAAGCCGCCCGTCGCGCCGCCGCCGGGCCGGCTTGGCGCGGGGGACCCGGTGCGCGGAGAGCAGCCCGTCGTCCGCGGCGTCGTCGAGGGCGTCGGCCCGGTCGTTGCGGGCGCGCATCCACGCGGAGTACCCCCACACCCCGAAGCCCATGGCCGCGAACAGGTACCACTGGATCGCGTAGGACAGGTGCGGGCCCTCGTCCAGGGTGGGCTCGACGAGCTTCTGCGGCATCGACTCCACCGCCGGGTCCTCCGTGACCATGATCCCGTAGGCCGTCCCGGCCACGGGCCCGCCCACGGTGTCGGCGATCTCGGCGAGGTCGATCGAGGGCACCTGGCCGTCCGGGGCGTCGCGGTCCAGGGCCGGCTCCCCGGGCTTGACCCGCACCACGACCTCGGCGTGGCCGGCGGGCGGGGCCGGCACGGCGTCCGGCTGACCCGGGCTGTTGCCCACCGGGAGCCAGCCGCGGTCCACCACGACGACGGGGCCCTCGTCCGTCCGGAACGGCACGAGCACCTCGTAGCCGGGCTGGCCGGCGCGGGGACGGTTGCGGACGATGAGCGTCTCGTCGACGAGGTACTCGCCGGTCAGTGTCACAGGCGTCCACTCGTCCTCGGTCTGGAACGCGGTGAACAGCCGGGAGGCCTCGGCGAACGGGACCGGGTCGTCGTCGTAGTTCTCCAGGACGCGGTTGACGCGGTGCTGGACCTCCACGCGGCGGTCCCACTGCCACTGGGCGAGCGCATGGCACAGGAACGCGAAGAGGATGCACAGCACGAAGCCGAGGATCCACGGGCCGGTGGCGAGGAAGCCGAAGCGCAGGGGAGGCAGGCGTTCGGCGTCGCGGGCGGTCGGGGCCGACATGGGTGCGGGGGTGCTCATGGGCGCGGGGGCTCCTGCGGGGTCTCGGGCGTCTCGACCTCGGGCGCCTCCGTGGCGGGCGGGTCGAGTGGGCGGGAGCGCCGCAGGAAGCCGCGGGCGCTCAGGAAGTCGTCCAGGAAGGGTCGATGGTCCGCGCAGGCCAGCCAGGTCTTCACGCGGTCCGGGGCGTGGACGCGCGGGTTGTTCCACTCCAGGGCCCAGGTCGCCTCCGCGGTGCACCCGCGGCGCGAGCAGACCGGCCGCTCGGGCCCGTCCGCTGCGGCGTGCGGGGATCGGGCGGCGGAGGCACCGGCGGCGGGGTCGAGGCGGCCGGACGCGAGGGCGCCCAGCAGGTCCATGCCCGGCTCACCCGGGCCCGCCCCGATCACGCGGCGCCCCGTCCGGGCAGGCCGGGACCGCCGGCGGACGAGGACCCTCGGCCCAGCGCCCGGGGCGCACGGTCGCGCGGGTCGTCCACGAGGTCGCCGGTGAGCACGACCGGCTTGGGCGCCGCCGTGTCGTCGGGGCGGGGGGCCAGGGC
>NZ_JABFAZ010000069.1:0-2620 GCF_017168505.1 Micrococcus sp. KRD077
CCCTCGGGCGGGGCGGGGCCGACGACGCCGCCCCGCCCCGCCCGAGGGCGGCCGGCGGTTCCCGTGGCCCCGCACCGGCCCGGCCGAGCCGGAACGCACGCAGGTCGCCGCGCCGCCGCTCGCCGCACCCGCAGCGGGCCCCGACGGGCTGGACGCCGCCGTCGTGCGCCGGCGCGTGGCCGAGGCCCGTGCGTCGGCCGCGGACGGCGCGGAGCCGCCGCTGGCCCCGCTGATCGCCGAGGCCCTCGACGTGCCGATCGACGACCCGCGCGTGGCGGCGCTGGTCGATGAGCTCGACGGCTTCGGCCCGCTCGCACCCTGGGTGCGCACCCCGGGCGTGACCGACGTGCTCGTGGACGGCGCGGGCGCGGTGTGGACCGACGGGGACGGGGGCCTCGTCCGCCGCCCCGATCGGCTCGACCCCGAGACCGCCCGGGCGCTCGCGGTGCGGCTGCTGCACCGGGCCGGCCGCCGCCTCGACGCGGCGGTGCCGCTGGCCGACGCCCGCGTGGGCGGCGTGCGCGTCCACGCGGTCCTGCCCCCGGTCAGCGGCGGCGGCACCCTGCTGAGCCTGCGGATCCCGGCCGCGGCGACGCCGTCGCTGGCCGCGCTGGCCGACGGCTGGCCGGACGGCGCCCTCTGGGCCGACGCCCTCGAGGCGCTCGTGCGCGACCGCGCCACCGTCCTGGTCAGCGGCGCGACCGGGGCGGGCAAGACCACGCTGCTCTCCGCGGCCCTCGGCCGGGTGCCGGGGGACGAACGGATCGTCGTCGTGGAGGACACGGCCGAGGCCGCGCCCGATCACCCGCACGTGGTCGCCCTGCAGTGCCGCGCCGCCAACGCGGAGGGCGCCGGCGAGGTCGGACTGGCCGAGCTCGTCCGCCACGCCCTGCGGATGCGGCCGGACCGGCTCGTGGTCGGCGAGTGCCGCGGCGCCGAGGTGGCCGACGTCCTCACCGCCCTGAACACGGGCCACCAGGGCGCGTGGGGCACCCTGCACGCCAACGCCGCCGCCGAGGTGCCCGCCCGGCTGACGGCCATGGCCTCCCTGGCCGGCTGGCGGCCCGAGACGGTGGCCGCGCAGGCCCGCGCCGGCGTGGACGCCGTGCTGCACCTCGCCCGCGACGGCCACGGGCGGCACCCCGTCGAGCTCGCCGTCCCGGACCCGCGCGCCGACGGGTTCGCCCTGCTGCCCGCCCTCACGTGGCGACCCGGGACGGAGGCGGCGGGCGGGCGGACCATCGAGGGACCCGGCGTGCCCGCGCTCGCGGCCCGGCTCGCGGGGCGGAGCGGCCGGTGAGCACGACGACGGCGGCCGGGCAGGCACGACGGTCGCGCGCTGGGCGTGCCGCGGCGCTGCTGCCCTGGCGGGCGGGGCGGCCGACGCCGGAGGAGGAGACGGAGGTGCTCGTCGGCGTGCTGCGCCGCTGGGCCGCCCTCGTCTCGGCCGGCCTGACCGAGGAGCAGGCCTGGCGGGAGACCGCGTGCACCCTGCCCGCCTGCGGGCCGGGCCCGAGCGAGGCGGGCACCGCGTGCTGTGCCCATCACCGCGCCCGACGCCGGGCCGAGGCACTGGCCTGGGATGTGCCGGCGTCGCATGCGCCGACCGGGGAGGCGGCGCGCGGCGGCGGGACCCTGCCCTGGCGGACCCCCGCACGGGACCCGGGCTGGGCGCTGGTCGACGCGGCGCTCGCGGCCGGGGCCCGGGCGGGTGCCGCTCCCGCTGCCGTGGCCCGGCGGCTGGCCCACAGTCTCGAGGCGGACGTGGACGCGGCCCGGGCCCGCCGCTCGGCCGCGGCGGGGCCGGGCGCGACGTCCCGACTGCTGCAGTGGCTGCCCCTGGGCGGCCTCGGCCTCGCGTGGCTGCTCGGCACCTCCCCGTGGGACCTGGCCCGCTCGCCCTTCGGTGCCGTGGTCGCCGCGGTGGGGCTGCTGTTCTGGCTGGCCGGGCGGTCCTGGACGCGCCTGCTGCTGCGTGCGGCCGCGCGCGAACCGGCGGCGGTGGGCGCCGCCGTCGTGCTGGACGTGTTGGCGGCGCTGCTCAGCGCCGGCCGATCCCTGCCCGCCGCGCTGGACGACCTCGGCCGAACCCTGCCGGGCGCCCGCGGCCTGCGCACCACCGCGACGCTGCTGCTCTGGGGCCGGGACTGGGACGAGGCGTGGGCGGGGCTCGACACGGACCCGGTGTGGATCGAGACCGCCGCCCGGCTGCGGCCGCTGCACCGGTCCGGGATGGCCGGCGCCCGCACGCTGGCCGAGACCGCCGCTGCCGTCCGTCAGCAGACCCGGCGGGCCGACGAACGGGCGGCCGAGGAGCTCGCCGTGCGCCTGGTGATGCCGCTGGGGCTGTGCCTGCTGCCCGCCTTCGTGTGCTGGGGCGTGGTGCCCGTCGTCATGGCCCTGCTCGGGGCGGGACCGGGCTGAGGCCGTGGCGACGCCAGGGCGTCCGGTCCTGCACAGGGCCCCGATCGCCCCGGCCCATCCCCGGATCCGCATCGCCCCCGGCGCGCGGGCCCCGGAGCGGGCCAGCCTGGGACCAGCGGCCCGGCCGGGCCGTCACCACCGCCCCGCACCGCGGGGCCCACTCCAGGAGGACCACCATGACCCACCGCTCCCACAC
>NZ_JABFAZ010000070.1:0-7425 GCF_017168505.1 Micrococcus sp. KRD077
GTCGCGGAGGTGGAGCCGGCGCCGGTGGGGCCATCGGGCAGCTCCACGGTCCAGCCGGTCATGATGTGGTCGGGATCGGTGAGGGTCTGGCCGTCGGCCTGGGGCGTGGAGCGCATCTGCTCGGCGAGCTCGCCCCACCGACTGCCCTGGCCCAACTCGTCCCGGGCGATGCCCCAGAGCGTGTCTCCCTCCTGCACGGTGTAGGTCCGCTCCCCCGCGGCGGCCGGGGTGTCCTGGGTCGTGTCCTGGGTGGTCTGGCCCTCCTGGGCCATGGCGACGGCGGCGGGAGCGGAGGCGGTGTCCTGTGGGGTCAGGGCGAAGGCGGGGCTGCCACCGCCGAGAGCGAGCACGGCGGCGATCAGCGCGCCGGCCAGGGCCTGCTGCGGGCGCAGCGCTCCGCCCAGGTTGGGGGTCTCGACGCGGCGGATGAGGCTGATCACCTCGACCACGAGCGAGTAGACGAAGGAGGCCCAGAAGCCCCACGCGATCAGGGGCAGCACGGTGCCCATCAGGAACGTGCCGCCGAAGTCGATGCCGGTCAGGGCCTGCTGGAGCTCGGCGGTGCTGGGGATGGGGTTGCCGACCAGCAGGATCAGGGCGGCGGGGATGCCGACCACCAGGGCGGTCAGGGCCAGCAGGGCCGCAAGGCCTTTGAGGGTGCGCATGGGGCGTGTCTCCGCTCGCGTGGGTAGAGGTCTTCACGGGGTA
The DNA here is from genome assembly GCF_017168505.1 of Micrococcus sp. KRD077. Lineage (NCBI taxonomy): Bacteria > Bacillati > Actinomycetota > Actinomycetes > Micrococcales > Micrococcaceae > Micrococcus > Micrococcus sp. KRD077. Next base: position 709 of record NZ_JABFAZ010000070.1, read on the forward strand.
GAAGGCTGGGGCGGTCCCCCGATGTCCCTTCTAAGTTGATCTGAGGTCAGTTTAGGCGGTGAGGTGGGCCGCCTCAAGGCTGTCACGCTCCGCGCCACCTTGCCGGAACAGCATCCGCATGGCCGCCAGGGCCGCGATTCGATCCGGAGACTCCACTCCCGCGGCCGCCGCGCGCGCTCGCGCATCCGCCTGGCGATCCCGGTGCATCGCCTCGCGCGCCGCCTCCGCCCGCTCACGAGCTCGGGCAGAGGCTGAGGCGAGCACGAGCCCGCCGGGGTCCTTCCAGTGCTCCAGGCGCCACCGCAGGTAGCCGCGAGCTCGAGCGGCGTCCTGGCCGGCGTCCAGGCTGTGGAGCCGGTGCGCGCCCTGGGGGGTGTGGTCCAGGGCGTGGAGCAGGTCGGCCGGGGTCCAGCCGGCCTCGAGGAAGGGACGGATCAGCGAGCGGACGTCCCGGGCCGAGAGCACGCGCAGACCCAGAGCGCGATCCTGGACGGTGCGGGCGGCGGCCAGCTGCTGACGACGGGTGGCCACTGCACGGTTGCAGGGCCAGAGCTCGACGAGTCCGCGGTCGCGCGCGTGCGTGGTTCCTCTACGAGTTCTAGTAAGTGAATCCTCTAGCGAGGAAGGGTGCCAGTTTTTCTCCACAGCCCCACGGATCCGACGCTGACCTGCACGCTCCCGTGCTTCGGCCGCGGCGTCGGCACGGTGCCTGGCGAGGATCTTCTCCACGTCCAGGTGGGCGGTGCAGCACAGCACGTAGACCGCCGCCTCGTTGATCCGCTTGCCACGCTCGTCCGGGGTCGCGTAGGCGGCAGAGCGTCCGGCAGCGACGCGTCCGATCACCCCGTGTCGCATCAGCCAGGCGATGGCCGCGGTCACCGTCGAGGCGCTCCGGCCGATCATCTTCGCCAGGCGCTTGTGCCCGGGACGGGAGATCATCTTCGACCAGTCCGCGCAGGCCGCCAGCGCACCCACCAGAGATTCCATCAGCCGCCGACGGGTCCGGGAGAGGCCCTGCCAGGCAGGCAGTGCCCGCAGGGCGGGAACGGCGTCGCCCAGGTGCTCCAGACGCCGGGAGCCGGCGGGCACCGCGGCCAAGATCACGTCGATGTCGCCCTCCCGGGCACGCGAGGGCCGGCGCCAGTTCTGACGGCACGGATTCGTGATCCGACCCCGCACGGGCCGGGCCGGCTTCCGGCGATGACGCAGCAGCCGGGCGAGGGTGGACTCCCCCAGGCACGGCGCCGAGGACACGGCCGACGGGAGGGGGGACGTGTCGCGGAGAGGGATTTTGGGTAGACTTGGGCACGACAAGAGCGACGTACCTCCTTCCAGGGAGGGACAGAGCCGGATCCCTTGGCGGGGATCCACCCGAGATCGAGAGCTTCACTGGCGAGTGAGAAGCAGCTCTCGAACAACTGAAATCTTCAGACCGGCACCCTTGGCGGGGTGCTAGTCGCAAGAAGGCGGTTCCGTTGGCGCGGGGCCGCCTTCTTGCATGCTCAGGCGATCTTCACGTCGAAGGCCTCCTGTCCGTTCGACTCGGGGACCTCGTTGGCGTCGAGGTCGGCCAGGATCAGGGATGCGACGTAGTCGGTGACGGTCTCGCCCCGGTAGTCCACGCGGGCGTGCAGCTTCTCCTCGTAGGACCTGGGGAGCTTCGTGGTCACGCTGAAGCGGTCTCCCTTGGACGGGCGACCGCCAGTGCGCCTGGTGGGGCGAGGGTTCGACGGGGGCGTGCGCATGGTCACAGAGTATCCCAATCCGATTCGTCCGAGCCTGCATCTGGAAACAACACGCCGGGGCAGACCAAAGGCCTGCCCCGGCGCGCACGTTACGGCCGCACGTTCAGCGCCTGGAACTCGCCGATCCGCACGTCCTGCGAGGAGCGCGTGAGGGTCTCGATCACCCCGGACTGGCCCTGGGCGGTCCACTCCACGGACCATGTCGTGATCGCCGTGACCTTGTAGGTGGGGTTGGACATCTTCATGTACGTGTGCCCGCAGTCCGGGGACTCCTGCTTGCCGAAGCGGTCCTCGTAGACGGTGCCGGGACCGTCGCAGACCACCTGCGTCCCATCGCCCATGTCCCAGGTGACGTGCACCGGCCGCGCCGTGGCCTGCACGGCGATCCCGTTCACGTCCTTGGAGACCGTGTACGGCCCCCACGCCTGCGGATCGTCAGGGTTCCCGACCCACATCCACGCCGGCAGACCCACAGCACCCGTGCCGTTTTCCGCCACCGGGTACGGCACCATGCCGATCTCGATGCCCTTGAGCTGCATCTCCTTCACGACTGTCTGGGCGGCCTGGCGGATCTCCCCCGGCCCGGCCTGCGTGGAATCCATCCAGCGCGTCTTCACTGGCTGACCGAGCGTCAGCCCATCGCTCGGGTTGCACTGCTCCCACGCGCCCCGTTCTGGATCCTTGCCCGCCGGCGGAGTCGGCTGCGGCGACATGTTCACCCACACGCAGTCATTGACCGGGTCGTAGTTCACGTCACAGCGGTACGGGACGCTGTCGCCAGGCAGAGGCTCGTTGATCTCGCAGAAGTTCGCCCGCTTCGGGGCCTTCCCGTCCCGGCCCAGCACGGGCTGCGCGTTCTGTCCCTTACCCGGCACCGTGGCCTCCACCAGGCAGCTAGAACCCGTGCTGCCTGCACGGCATCGCCCATCAGCGGTCGTCCCCGTGGCCTGGGCCGCTGCCCCCGTCGCGCCGACGAGAGCGCTCGCGGTCAGAACCCCCGCGGCCGCCATGGCGGCCCACCTGTTACGGGTCAGCACGAGGTCTCCTCCGGTCCGTTCAGCGGAGGCAGCTCGCTGGAGACGACGCTCCAGACGCCGTCGTCCTCGTTCCAGAGCACCGCGTACTTCACGATGAACCGCTGCGTGGCGCCGGTGTCCACAGGCTTGCCATCCTTGCCGGTGATCTTCACACCCGAGTTGTCCTCGCACACGCGCAGGTTCACCGAGGCGTTCTCGACCAAGGTGCCATCAGCATGGACGGACGGGCCCGCCAGGCCGTCGATCAGCTCCACCTTCGAGGCGCCCCGGTAGGTGGCCCCCGTGGCGAGCGTCTTCTCCACGTTGGCCTTCTGCTGAGTCAGCTCGCCCTGCTGTGCCGCCACGGACAGGCGATCCGCGTTCTTCGCGTCACCGCTGTTCAGCACGTCCGACGAGACCGTGTAGAGCAGCTCAACCGCCTTGAACGCGCTCGCCTTCGCCTCCTCCTGGCCCCCCGGCTTCTTCGAGGTGACCGGCTTGTACTCCGGCAGCGCAGACGACGACGCGCTCGTCGAGCTCGAGGAAGCGGAGGACGAAGACACGTTCGCGGACGACGACCCGTCCTCGATCGGCGCAAGCGAAGACTGCGAGGCGCTCGCGGACGTGGAGTTGCCACCCGGCGTGCCACCGCCGTTGCAGCCGGTGAGCGTGAGCGCCAGAGCCAGGACGGCTCCGGTGTATGCGGTGGTCTTGGTGACGCGGCTCATGGTGTCTCCTTGCGGTCAGCGGGTGTTCGAGTGGATCTGGGCGGTGCCCTGGCCGTGGCCGGTCAGGACGCCGGTGGGGATGAAGCGTGGGGTGTAGGGGACGTCGACGTCCACAGTGACCTTGGTGGGGGTGACGTTGACGGTGCCGGTGGCTCCGGCTTCGGCGATCATCCCCTGGGCGGCGCGCGCGGCGGCCGCTCTGTCCAGGGTGATGTCCTCGCCGCGGGCGGCTCCGGCCGTGGTGCCAGCGTTGGCGCCGGCGCGGGCGGCCTGGTGGGCGATGGTGACGGCCTCCTCGGAGGCGCGCACCTTGCCGTTCCAGTCGATGCCGATGCCGAAGCCGACGAGCACGATGATGGGGACGAGCATCAGGACCAGCAGGGAGGACTCTCCGTGCTCGCGGCCGAGCCAGGCGCGGAAGCGGGCGATCATGCTCAGCCCCTCTCTCGATAGGTGTCCACGGGGGACGTGGCGTCGGCGGTGATGGTCCAGGACCCGGGAGTGCCGGGGATGGCCAGGTCGGAGAGCGGCACCGTGCAGGTGATGGTGGCGGAGACGGACCCGGGGATGCCGGGGGCGTTGCGCAGGGCGGAGGTGTCCAGCGTGATGTTCTGGGAGCCGCACGTGAAGTCGGTCTGGTCCAGGGTCATGCGGGCGGACTGGCGCGCATTGGACTCGGCCTGGCCGGGGTTGCGGGCCAGGGTGGCCTCGCGGGCGGCGACGCCGGCCGCCGACTCGATGGAGGTCTGTGCTGCTCCGATGCGGCCGCCCATGACGGCGATGGCGATGAGCAGTCCGATGGCCGGAGCCACGATGAGCAGCCCGACGCCGGACTCGCCGCGCTCATCACGCAGCCAGGCCAGGGACGTGTCGCGGAGGTTCACTTGACCACCCTCTCGACGGGCCCGGTCACGGACCGGGAGACGGACGGGCTGATCCACTGCCCGGTGTAGGCCGGCGCGGTGCCGGTGACGGTGACGGTCATCCGCTCCCCGGTGGTGCTGATGTTCACGGAGGCGCCCTGGAGGGTGCCCGAGTGCTGGGAGATGACCTGCTGGGCGGCCGCCTGGCCCTCGGCGCTCGAGCCGCCCATGACTCGGGAAGTTGCGTAGGCCGCGTTGGCCGCGGACTGGGCCACGGTCGAGGCCTGGTAGTAGGCGCCGGCCTGGGGGACGAGGAACACGAGCAGGAGGGCCACCGGCACGATCAGCAGCGAGGCGATGTTCGAGGAACCCGTCTCGTTGCGTGCATGGGCCTCGAGGTGCGCTCGAAGCGGTGCCGTGATGTTCATGGTGACCCCCCTGCTCGTGGTGTTCCGTCCCTGGCTGGTCTAGTCAGCCCAGCTCGCCGACCTTGTTGGTAGCGAAGGTGTTGATGCCGGCCCAGACCAGGGCGGCCAGCACGACGGCGGCGAGCACGCCGAGGATGATCTCGATGGTCTCGGCGCCGGCCTCGTCCTCGTGCTTGTCCTGGATCCAGGCGCGGAGGATCAGGTACTGCTGCATCAGCTTGTTCATGGTGAGTCCCCTCGTGTGGTGGAAATGGCCTCGGGACGGTCCCGATGCGGGTGGGTGGGTGGATGGGAGATCACGATCTCCGGGAGGAGCTCGCGCGTCTCACGCGCTCATCAGCGTCAGCATCAGAGGGGTGAGGACGATTAGCGTGAACATCAACGCGATGAACATGATGATGTTCTTCATGCGGCCGGAAGCCTCATTCTCACGGGCTGCCTCGGCGTTGAGCATCCGCACGCGCATGTTGCGACCCAACGCGCGCAAAGGCTCGTAGACGCTGGCCCCATTGTCTCCGCTCAGGCGCATGATGCGGGCGGCATCGGTGAGCTCGGGGACGTGGAGCTGCGTGGCCAGGGTCTCCAGGGCGGTCCAGGGCTGGACCTTGGTGAAGCGAGCCCGGACCAGTTCCTGACGGATCCGCTGGAAAGCCCAGGTGTCGCCGATGGCGGCTGCGTTTTCCAGAGCCACCGTGGGCTGGGCGTTGCGGCCGCGCTCAGAGGCCAGCAGCTCGACGAATACCGCGACCGCGCGTGCGAAGTCAGTGCGTGCCTTGGTCGCTCGCTTGCGGGCGGCCGAGTCAGGTGCCAGCCAGGCGACGGCGGCGACGAGCAGGCTGATCAGCAGGGACAGCCACAGCGGCAGGGAGTAGAGCACCTGTGCGGCCACGCTCAGGGCGAGGCAGACCACGAACACGAGTGTGGCGCCGTAGATCTTGGCCCAGGTGTGGCGGCTGCGGGTGGTGCCCAGGATGTCCAGGTCGGCGTCGGTGAGGCCGTTGACCAGGGCCGGCGGCAGCGTGCGCATCGTCCACTGCGAGGCCCGCTCCTGCCAAGAGAGCGCGCCGCCTCCGGAGGTGCTGGTCACGATGCCGTCGAAGGCCGCCGCGCGCAGGCGCGGACGCTGGGGCAGCAGGGGCCAGATCAGCGCGGTCGCGGCCAGGCCGAACAGCATGCCGGCGATGATGATCATCATCATGACGAGCTCCTAGCGGTCAGCAGGCGGACCTGCGGCGGCGGGGCTACCACGCGGGTCATCCAGATGATGAGCCCTGCGGTGACCAGAGCCAGGACGAGGTAGAGCGCCTGGCCCAGCGGGGTCTGGTAGGCGGCCATGGGCCCGCCCATTCCGGGGACCAGGCACAGGGAAATCACCACGATGGTGATCACGATGCGGGCCTCACGGCGGGCGCCGGCGCGGTCGGCGTAGATGGCCCGGCGCTTGGAGACCTCTTCCTCCACGGAGGTGGAGAGGTCGTCCAGGGCGTTCGCCAGGCCCTGGCCGCGCTGATTGGCGGCCAGGATCAGCTGCATGACGACCAGGTCGCCGGTCTGGTCTCCCCATTCCAGGCCCAGGCGCTTGAGGGCGTCTGCGGTAGGCCAGCCGGCCTTGATGCGGGCATTCATCGTGGCGATCTCGTCCCGGATCAGGTCGCCGGCGTTGGGCATGGAAGCGGCCAGTGCGGTCTCCAGGGAGGTTCCTGCGACGATCAGGCCGGAGAGCGAGCGCGTCCACATCTCCATCTGCGCCAGCTTCTCGATCTGGGCCGATCCCCCGCCGGAGCCGAAGGCCAAGCGCAGGAGGATGACGGCGCCGGGCAGGGCGACGAGGTAGACGAGCAGGCCGGTGAACAGCGCAATGAAGAAGCCCACGGCGGCGGCGATGCCCACCATGATCCACGTGTTGCGGTCCATGCGGCGGCCGAGTCCCTTGAGGG
>NZ_JABFAZ010000071.1:0-3667 GCF_017168505.1 Micrococcus sp. KRD077
CCCCCACTCCCGCCGCCGACGGCGCCCACGACCGTTCCCCCCGCGCCCCGCGTCCGACGCGCCCGGACCCGTCCATCCCACCGACCGCGCCGACGGGCCCCGGCGCGCTGCTGGGCGGCCGCCGCGTGCGTCTGCTGCCGGCCATCCTCGCGCTGGCCCTGGGCAGCTTCGCGATCGGCACCACGGAGTTCGCGATGATGGGCCTGCTGCCGCAGGCGGTGGCCGACCTCGGCATCGGTCTCGAGGCCGGCGGCGTGCTCATCTCCATGTACGCGCTGGGCGTCGTGATCGGCGCTCCCCTGCTGGCCGCGTCCTTCGCCCGCGTCGACCGGCGGGTCACGAGCATCGTGCTGATGCTGCTGTTCGTCGTGGGGCACGTGGCCGCGTTCCTCGCCCCGGACGCGGCCACCATGATGGCCGCCCGCTTCATCTGCGGCCTGCCCCACGGGGCCTACTTCTCGGCGGCCGCCCTGGCCGCCGCGGACCTGGCCGGGCCCGCCCGCCGTGGCCAGGCCGTCGCATGGGTGATGGCGGGCCTGTCGGTGGCCAACGTGCTCGGCGTCCCGGCCGCCACCGCCCTGGGCCAGAGCGCGGGCTGGCGCTGGATGTTCGTCATCGTGGCGACGTGCGCGGCCCTGTGCGTGGCCGCCACCGCATGGCTCGTGCCGCCGGTCCCGGCGCCCGAGGGGGCGTCCGTGCGCCGCGAGCTGCGCGGCCTGGCGTCCGGGCGCCTGTGGGCCACGGTGGCCGTCGGCGTCCTCGGCTTCGCCGGCATGTTCGCCCTCTACACCTACATCGCCCCCCTGCTGACCACGGTGTCCGGCCTCGATGAGCGGTGGGTGCCCGCCGTCCTGGCCCTCTACGGGGTGGGCATGGTCGTCGGCACGCTCGTCGGCGGCGCCCTCACGGACCGCGACCCGGTGCGCACGCTGCGTCTGAGCTTCGCACTCAGCGCCGTCTTCCTTCTGGGCGTCGGCCTGACCGCGCAGTGGGCGCCCGTGATGGTGGTCTTCCTCTTCCTGGTGGCCGTCAGCGGCTCCGGGATCGCCCCGTCCCTGCAGGTGCTGCTGGTGGACTCCGCCCCCACCGCGCCGCAGTTGGCGGGCTCCCTGAACCACTCCGCACTGAACATGGCCAACGCCATGGGGGCCTGGGTCGGCGCGGCCGCGATCGGCGCCGGAGCCTCCCTGAGGACCCCGCCGCTCATCGGTGCCGCCATTGCCCTCGGCGGCCTCGTCCTCGCGCTCCTGCTGGTCCGACGCACCCCCGCCGTCGGCGCCGTCCCGCACGACGGCCCCTCCGCCGCCACCGTGTGAATCGCGTGCGGCGCGCTCGGTCCACGGGCGGCTGACCTCGCGATCGAGGGGTAGCGGGCCGTCAGAGGTGGCACAGGTGGAATCGGCTTTGCTAAGTTCCTTTCCGTACGTCATCATCCGCAACTCGAAAGGAACATCAGCATGTTCACCATCATCGCTTGGATCATTATCGGCCTCATCGCCGGTGCCATCGCTCGCCTGATTCTTCCGGGGCGACAGGGCTCCGGCTGGCTGGGTGCCCTCATCACGGGCCTCCTGGGTGCCGTTCTCGGTGGCTGGATCTCCACCCTGCTCGGCGGGGAAGGGCTCGGCGACGCGTTCAGCTGGCAGACGCTCATCTGGTCTGTGATCGGCGGCGTCATCGTGGCCTTCATCTGGCAGGCCATCACCAGCCGCCGCGGCACCCGCGTCTGAGCTGACATCGGCTGACCCGGCACCCGCCGGGTCGACCCCAGAAGGGGCGGGGATCCTCACGGATCCCCGCCCCTTCTGGCGTGTGCGTTCAGTCCCGCGTGGTCGGCGAGGCCATCGCCGAGGCGTAGAGGCACACCGTGGCCGCCGTGCCCACGTTCAGGGACTCCGCGGCGCCGTAGAGGGGCACGGCCACCCGGCGCTCCGCCAGGGCCAGCTCCGCCTCGTCCAGGCCCTGGGCCTCATTGCCGAACAGCCAGGCGGTGCGCGCCCCCAGCGACGCCGGGGACAGGGCGTCCAGTCGATCGGACCCGTGGCCGTCGGCGGCCCACACCTGTAGACCCGCCGCCCGGGCAGTCACCGCCACGTCCTCCGCCTGCACCCCCGCGAGCACGGGCAGGTGGAACAGGGACCCGGCGGTGGAGCGGACCACCTTCGGATTGAACGGGTCCACCGATCCGGCGGTGAGCACCACCGCGTCCGCGCCCGCGGCGTCCGCCGCGCGCAGCACCGTCCCCGCGTTGCCCGGGTCCTGCACGCGGCACAGCACGGCCGCCAGCGCCGCACCGTCGAACGCGTCCTCCAGGGCGGGCTGATCCGGGACGCGGGCCACGGCCACGACGCCCTGGCCCGTCACCGCGTCCGCCATGGCCGTCAGGACCTCGTCCGAGGCCTCCCGCACGAACACCCGCTCGCCGCCGTCGGGCCCGTCGGCGGCCACCCGCTCCACGAGGGCCGCCAGCTCCGAGTCCCGGTCGGCGAGCCCGGCGGAGACGTAGACCTGGGTGAGGACGCGACCGGCCGGCCACTGCCGCGCCGCGCCCGCCGGCCCCTCCCCCAGGTGCGCGCGCAGCGCCTCGCGGCACGCCTGCGGGCCCTCCACCAGGAACGTGCCGGTCCGGCGTCGCGCGGGCCGGCCGGCCAGGGCGGCGACGGCGCGGACGCGCTCGGCGCGGGGGTGGGTCAGCGGCTCGGCGGGCGGGGTCATGGGCTCTCCTGGTCGGGTTCGGCGGGGCGCGGGTGCGCAGACGCCGACGGGGCGGGCCTCCTCATCGGAGGGCCCGCCCCGTCGGCGGCGGTGTCCACGTCTGACACGTGGCGGGGACCCGGGGGTCCCGGAGCCGGCTCAGCGGGAGGCAGCGGGGGCGTTCACGTCCGCGGGCAGCGCCTCGCGGGCGGTCCTCACCAGCACGGCGAAGGTCGCGGCGTCGGAGACGGCGATCTCGGCCAGCATGCGGCGGTCCACCTCGACGCCGGCCAGCTTGAGGCCCTGCATGAAGCGGTTGTAGGTCATGCCGTTGGCGCGGGCGGCCGCGTTGATGCGAGTGATCCACAGGCGACGGAAGTCACCCTTGCGCTTGTGGCGGTGCTGGTAGTTGTAGGTGAACGAGTGGAGCATCTGCTCCTTCGCCTTGCGGTACAGGCGAGACCGCTGGCCGCGGTAGCCGGAGGCGCGCTCCAGCATGGTCCGACGCTTCTTGTGGGCGTTCACTGCCCGCTTCACACGTGCCACGTGCGTACTCCAATCTGTGTGGTCCCCGGGGCGCGCACTGGCGCGTCACGGCCGAGGAGGAAGGGGTTCCGGCGATGCCGGAGGGGGTGTCAGATGCCGAGCATCCGCTTGATCTGCTTGATGCTGCCCTTGGAGACGAGCTGGTCGCCCTTGAGACGGCGGGTCAGGCGCGAGGACTTGTGCTCCAGGTAGTGGCGGCGGTTCGCCTGCTGGCGCATGATCTTGCCGGAGCCGGTCACGCGGAAGCGCTTCTTGGCACCGCTGTGGGTCTTCATCTTCGGCATGGCTGCCGTTCTCCTTCACTCATCGCTGCCGTGCGCGGCGCGCACGGCAGTGCTGGTCACCCCGGTCCGTCCGGACCGGGCTGGTCTGTGGCGACCCCGGGGGGTCAGGCCCGAGGACCGGGCTTGGGGGCACCGCCGCGGGG
>NZ_JABFAZ010000072.1:0-1375 GCF_017168505.1 Micrococcus sp. KRD077
GGGTTGGGGGCAGAGGCCTGGTCGTCGCAGGTGTACGCGGTCCATCCCTGGCCGTGGACGGCCTCGAAGCGGTCGCAGAAGAACGCCGAGAGGTCCTCGGGGCTCTGGATGTCGAGCACCTCGACGGGGTCAGACGGATCGGTGGGGAAGTGGATCATCTCGGGCATGGGGTGCCTTCCAGGGGTCGCGGTCAGGGCGGGGACGTGCCGCGGAGATCCGCAGCCGGCAGCTGCACCTGGAGCTGCCGGCTGCGCGGTCGAGTCCGCGACAGGGGGGCTGCCGGTGAGCGGCCCCCGGGCCGGTTCGGTCATCCCTTGACGGGCTTCCAGGACAGGTCGAGGTCGGCGGCGACCACGGCCACCGAAGTGGCGCGGATCATGGCGGACACGGCGCGCACGTGTGCGTGGCACGGGACGCACGCCTTGGCGAGCGCCAGGCGCTCGTCGGACTGGGTCCCCTGGCCCCGGAGCCAGGACACGTAGGCCAGCACGGCCAGCGCGCCGGCGGCGGTCTCACGCGGACCCATGGCCACGTAGAGGTACTCGGGATCCTGGCGATCCAGGGTCGCCATGGCGGGCGGGCATGCAAGAGCCCCCCTGAAGGAAGATCCTCCAGAGGGGCTCAACTTTGCATTTTCTCCTAATCAAAGGAGTAGAAATATCCAAATCAGTAGTTCCACGATGTGGGGTAAGAGATCGGATGCGAGGGAGGCTATCGCCTCCCAGGGGACTGCATGAAGCCACTCGGCGACCTTCTCGGCGGCCTCGACAGTGTCGGTGACTGCGACCATGCGGTTGGCAAGAAAGAAAATGAATATGAGCATTGGGTTTTGCGTGATGCGTCTGATCCACCTGCTCAAGGTGGACGGACGGTGCGTGCCTAACGGATCCTTACAGGAGCCTCTCCCTGTCTCGTAGCGGGTGTGATGTGCACGTGTCAGGCCGCTGCAGCGGCTTCGTACTCTGCCATGGGTCATGCTTCGTTTCCTCTCTTTGTGAGGCACCCGCGCGGCGAGTTCCGCGGGGCGCACCGGGAGTTCCCCAGCCTTTCAAGTATAGCAAAGGAGGGACAGAAAAGCAAATCAGAAGGTGTTTAGTGAATGCACCTCTGAGAACCCGCACGAATCCGGGAAGAGTAGGCCAAAGAAGGGCAGTTGGTTAGCGTCTACTGAACACCACCACTGGCACCTGGGAGAGCGACCCAGTGCCCACGGCCATCAGTGGCGAGCGAGTGTGGAGGGCGGGGACGTGTCGCGGAGGGACGCTGCCGGCTCCGCGAGCTCGAGCTGCCGGCCGCCGCGGCTGCTGGAGCTGGGCATCCGGGGCATGTCCCCGGCACGCCGCGGGGTCTGGAAGCGATGCGTGGGGGCTGGTGG
>NZ_JABFAZ010000073.1:0-513 GCF_017168505.1 Micrococcus sp. KRD077
CTCCGGCACCTCTCCCACCCGCGCTCCACCCCGCAGAATCCCGCTGTTCTCGGCGGTCTCCCAGCCCGGCCCGTAGTATCGGGACGGACAACTGTGGAAAGGGGCCCCGTCGTGGGACTTCTGGACAACCTCGAACGCGGCCTGGAGCGGGCCGTGCGCTCGGCCTTCTCGGCCGGCGGTCCGCGGGCGGTCAAGCCGGTGGAGATCGCCTCGGCCCTGCGACAGGCGATGGACGACGAGTCGATCGCGCTGTCCGAGGGCCACACGGTCGCGCCCAACAGCTACGTGGTCCACTTCTCCCCCGCCGACTTCGAGCGCGCCCGCTCGTGGGGGTCCACCCTCGCCAGCGAGCTGTGCGATGAGGTCATCCGCCACGCCGACTCCCAGGGCTATGCACTGCCCGGCACGGTCCGGGTCGCCTTCCACCCGGACGCGGACGTGCGCGGCGGGGACCTGCGCGTGGTCACCCGCCTGGACGACGGCTCGCTCACCGCCCCGGCCCCCCACGACGAC
>NZ_JABFAZ010000074.1:0-4364 GCF_017168505.1 Micrococcus sp. KRD077
GATCCCGTCGTGCAGGTGGCGGTGGACCATCCTGAGACGGCCAGTGGGGGTCAGGGGTGCGTTAGCGTGAGTCATGAGTGGGTCTTTTCGGGCAGGTGGGTTGTTGAGGAACTTCCATCCTGCGGGGCGGGGCCCACTCGTCTCATCTCAGCCGGCGCCTCGTGGCAAGAACCTCATGACCCACAACATCTAGGCAGGCGGCCGGGGCGCGGTGAAGGCGCGCCGCCCCGTCATCGAGGCGCGACGACGGCGGGCGGCGGGCTCCGCCGGATTCGGCGCCCCGCGGACCCGGCCCTAGGCTGGGCGCCGTGTCCGAGACCCACCGCGCCCGCCCGGGCGTCGACCCCGCGTCGGCGCCGCCCTCCGACGTGCCGCGTGGCCCGGGAGGCCGGGACGCGCTCGTCCGCCGCCGCGTGTTCCAGACGCCCCTGCTGCGCCGCGTGGTCTACGCGGTGGTCTTCGAGCTGCTCGCCATCCTCTTCACCACCGGGATCCTGGCGGCGCTCGGCAACGGCGGCGGGCCCTCGCTCGCCGTGGCGGTGGTGTCCTCGACCGTGGCCCTGCTGTGGAACATCGTGTTCAACTCGGTGTTCGAGACCCTCGAACGCCGCCTCGGGATCACGGGCCGACCCTGGTGGGTGCGCGTGGCCCACGCCGTCGGCTTCGAGGGCGGGCTGATCGTGTTCCTCGTGCCCGCGGTGGCGCTGATCCTCGGCATCGGGCTGGGGGAGGCGTTCCTCATCGAGGCCGGCCTGCTCGTGTTCTTCCTCGTCTACGCCGCGGTGTACGCCTACGCGTTCGACTCGGTGTTCGGCCTGCCGGACTCGGCCGCCCGCGCCGAGGCCTGACCCACCGCTCGGAGCAGGCGCGGCTCAGCGGGACGCCGGCAGCCCCAGGAACGCGCGGATCGCCGGCATCTCGCGGCGCACCTGGTCCAGGCCGAGCTCGTGGGCGGCGGCCAGCTTGGCCACGGACCGCTCGCCGTTGGAGATGGGCATGGTCGCGGGCACGAACAGATAGGCCCGTCCCTGCCGCTCCATCTCGAACAGGCGCTCGCGGGTCGCGTTGTACCGGCGCCAGCGCGTGAGCAGGGCGTCCGCGACGGCGGGGTAGCGCCGGAAGGTGCGCTGGTAGAACGAGGGGAACCGCTCGGGCCGCTTCACGTACCCGCGCTCCCGGGTCAGGACCACGAGGACCTTCTCGAACCCCGCGTCCTCCGCCGCGGTCAGCGGGATCCCGCCGTCCACGCCGAGGGCGCCGTCCACGAACACGGTGCCCTCGGCGTGCACCGGGGGCATGAGGACCGGCATCGTGGACGACGCGCGGACGCGGACCATCAGATCGGTCAGGGTGGTCATGTCGGAGCGGTCCCACCAGCGGGTCTCGCCGCTCGCGGCGTCGAACCCGCCCAGCACGAGCCGGGCGGGGTTCGCGCGGAACGTGGCGAAGTCGTAGGGCAGGTCCGCCTCGGGCAGGCCGGCGTGCTCGTAGATGTACTCGGCGTTGAACAGGCCCTTGCCGCGCACGAAGCTCAGCCAGTTGCCGAACCGAGGATCGTCGGCGAAGTCCACGAACGAGCGCCGCGCGCGGGCCGGGTCGCGGGACAGGTAGTTCACGGCGTTGGACGAGCCCGCCGAGATGCCGGCCACGAAGTCCACGTGGATCCGCTCGCGCAGCAGCTCCGCCACCACGGCCGAGGTGAGCGCGGCGCGCATCCCCCCGCCCTCGAACAGCAGCGCCGTGTCGGTGACGTTGGACGTCATGGGCTCGGTCATGGTCGGTACCTCCGTGTTCGCCGTCCGCCGAGCCGGGCGCGGAGTGCTCCCGTCCGGCCGCGCCCATCCTAGGCTGTCCCCATGGCGACGACCCACATGAAGAGCACCCCCGTCCACACCGTCGGTGAGCTGCCCCCGGTGGGTGCCCCCGCCCCCGACTTCACCCTCACCGGGGCGGACCTGTCCCCGGTGACCCTGCGGGAGCTGCGCGGCCGCCGCGTGATCCTGAACATCTTCCCGTCCCTGGACACGGGCGTGTGCGCCGCCTCCGTCCGCGAGTTCGACTCCCGCGTCGCGGACCTCGAGGACACCACCGTCGTGGCCGTGTCCGCGGACCTGCCGTTCGCCGCCGCACGCTTCTGCTCGGTCGAGGGCATCGACCACGTCCGCAGCGGCTCCGTGTTCCGCTCGTCCTTCGGCGACGACTACGGCGTGCGCATGACCGACGGTCCGCTCGAGGGCCTGCTGGCCCGCGCCGTCGTCGTGGTCGATGCCGACGGCGTGGTCCGTCACGCCCAGCTCGTCCCCGAGATCTCCGAGGAGCCGGACTACGAGGCCGCCCTGGCGGCCGCCCGGGGCTGAGCGTGACGCCGCCGGGCTGGCCGCCGCGCGCACGACGCGCGCCCCTGGCGTTCGTCATCGCGCTGTTCGGCGTGCTCGGCGCGCTGGTCCTGGCCGGGGGCCTCACCGCGCTCCTCGCCGGCCGGATGGTCGACGTCGCCGCGGACTCCGCCCCGACCGTGCCCGCCGCCGAGGCCCCCGCCCGGGAGGCGGGCGAGCTCGCGGCGGGCCTGACGCACGTCCACGACGGCGTGGCGGTGGACTGGTCCGCGTCGGCCCACGACGGATCGTCCCTGGATCCGGGCCAGCCGGTCGCGGACGCCCCGGGCATCCTCCTCGTGGAGACCGCCCTCGGCGCCCGCACCGGCACGGGGACGGGCATGGTGCTCTCCCCGGACGGACTGGCGGTGACCAACTACCACGTGGTCGAGGACTCCTCGGAGGTGCACGTGGTGGTCGCGGACACCGGCGCGCGGCACACGGCCACGGTGCTCGGGCGCGATGCCGAGCACGACATCGCGGTGCTCGACGTCGAAGGCGTCTCAGACCTGCCGGTGGCCAGCGTCTCGCTGGACCCTGTGCGTCGCGGGGAGACGGTGGCCGCCGTCGGCAACGGCGGGGGCCAGGGCCACCTGACGGCCGTGCGCGGCACCGTGCTCGGCACGGACCGCTCGATCATGGCCGCGGCCGAGGGCACCGATCAGTACGCGCGCCTGTCCGGCCTGATCCAGACGGACGCGGACGTCGTGCCCGGCTACTCCGGCGGCCCGGTGGTGGACGACGCCGGCCAGGTGGTCGGCGTGACCGTGGCGGCCAGCGATGGGACCACCGCAGAGGAGGTGGACGGCTTCGCGATCCCGCTGGACGTGGCCTTCGACGTGGTGGACCAGGTCCTCTCGGGTGAGGAGACGGACACCGTGAGCATCGGCGCGGACGGCGCCCTGGGCATCATGGTCGGCGCGGATCCCGACGTCGGCGTCGTGGTCATGCAGGTGGACGCGGGCTCGGCGGCCGAGCAGATCGGCCTGGTCGAGGGCGATGTGATCCTCGAGATCGAGGGGCGGCCCGTCGGCGACGACGCCTTCCGGATGTCCCGCCTGGTCAACGACCACAACGTGGGGGACCGGATCACCGTCCAGTGGCGCACCGCCAGCGGCGAGGTGCGCGAGGCCGAGGCGGTCCTGCAGCCGGCCCTCGTGAACTGACCGGCGCCCGCGCTCAGGCGAGCAGGTCCAGCGAGAGGGCCATCGCGGCCACGCCCAGCAACACGCCGCCCAGCGCTGCGCCACGGCCCCCGGCCGCCCGGGCGGCGGGCAGCAGCGCGTCGAGGCTCACGGTCACCATCACGCCCGCCACGGCCGCGAAGACGGCGGCCACGAGCGCGGGCGTGAGGAACGGGGCCAGCAGCAGCCAGCCGATCAGCGCGCCCAGCGGCTCCGCGATCCCCGTGAACGCGGCCCACGCGAAGGCCTTGCACCGCGACCCGGTGGCCTGCCGCACGGGCACGGCCACGGCCACGCCCTCGGGCACGTTGTGCACGGCCATCGCGACGGCCAGCGCGAGGCCCACCGACGGATCCTGCAGGGTGCCGGCGAAGGTGACGAAGCCCTCCGGCAGATTGTGCAGGCCGATCGCCAGGGCCGTCACCGTGCCCAGGCGCAGCATCCTCCGCCGGTCCAGGCCGGCCGGGTCGTCGACGTCGCCCGGCATCTCCGAGACGGGGTCGGGGACGGCGCGCTCGAGCAGCACGTAGGAGCCTGCGCCGAGGGCCAGGGCGGCCACCGCGACGGCGGTCGCCGCGGGGCCGACCGCCCCGCCCAGCCCCTCGACGGCGGCCGGCAGCATCTCCAGGAAGGAGACCGCGAGCATGACGCCCGCGGAGAGGCCGAGGGCGGCCCCCAGCCCGCGGCCCGAGGGCTCGCGTCCGACGATCGCCAGGACGCCGCCCAGCACCGTGGCCAGCCCGGCGAACGTCGTGAGAGCGAGCGCGGTCCAGAACGGGTCCACGGGGGAGGGCCTCCTGACGGG
>NZ_JABFAZ010000075.1:0-3191 GCF_017168505.1 Micrococcus sp. KRD077
GTCCTCGCCCGCGACCCCCGACACCCCGCCGCCCCCGGCGCGGCGTGCCCGCCCGTCCCGGGCGAGCGCGGGATCCTGGAGGACGGCACCCTGTGGTGGTGGGCCCCCGCCGACCCCGTCCTGCCGGGCCTCACGCTGACCGCCGATCCGGACGCGCTCGCGGCCCTGATCGGCACGGCGCCGGGCCGGGCCCGCCTCACGTGGCGCGGCTACCGGCCGCGGGACCGCGCGGTCCTGGCCGTCGAGGCGACCGGCGACGACGGCGTCGTGGCCCGCACGTTCCTGAAGGTGCTCCCGCCCGCGCGGGCCGCACGGGTCGCCCGGCGCATGGCCGCGGCGGGGGCGGCCGGGGTGCCGGTGCCCGCCGTCCGCGCGGCGCCGGAGCACGGGGTGCTCCCGCTCGCCAGCGTGCCGGGCCTGCCCTGGCGGGCGCTGCTGGCCGGGCCCGAGGCCGCCGCGCTCGACCCCGCGCGGGTCGCCGCGCTGCTGGACCGGCTGCCGCCGGTGCTCGAGGAGCCCCCCGGCCCGACGGGCCCCACGGCCGGGGCGGCCGCGGACGCCGACGCGGACGACGGCGGACCCGCCGTCCTGCTCGAGCACGCCACATGGGCCGCCGTCGTGCTGGACCCCGAGGCCCAGGACGAGGCCGCCGCCCGGGCCGACCGGCTCCGCGCGGCCCTCGCGGCCGGGGAGCCCGGCCCGTGCGTGCCCGTGCACGGCGACCTGCACCCGGGGAACCTGCACGTGGACGCCGCGGGGGAGCGGATCACCGGCGTGCTGGACGCCGACGACCTGGGCATGGGGCACCGCGTGGACGACTGGGCCGTCCTGATCGCCCATCTCGAGGCGGGCGCCGTGGACCTCGGCGCCGGCGGCGCCGCGCTGCGCGCCGTGGCCGCACGGTTCCGGCGCCACGCCCGCACCGAGGTCGACGAGGTGGCGCTGGCCGCCCGCGTCGCGACCGTGCTCGCCGCCCTCGCGGCGCAGCCGACCGCGCCCCGCGCCGTGCGGTCCGCCCGCCGGGCCGCCGCCGACGCCGCCCTGGCCCGCGTCGGCCTCTGACCCGCGACGGCTGCCGCCACCGTCGGGCCGGGCCGTCGGGCCGGGCCACCCCCTCGAGCGGCGGTCAGTCCGCCCCGAGCCCCTCGCGGAGCGCGTCGAGCTCGTCCCGGACGCGCGCGGCGCCGTCGTGGTCCCCGAGGGCGGACAGGCACTGGTGCAGGCCCGTGAGCGCCCCGAGGCGCACGAGCGTGGAGTCGGTGGAGTCGCACACCAGGCGGAAGAGCGTCGCGGCCTGCTCGGGGCTGCCGTCCTCGGCCACCACGTAGGCGGCGAAGAGCTCGGCCTGCGCGGCGCCCTCGCGGTCCCCGGCGGCCGTGAACAGGTCGGCGGCCTGCAGCGCTGTGGCGATCGCCTCCGGCCCCCGCTCGAGCGACCACAGGGCCCGGGCGCGGGTGTCCGTGTAGTCGGCCACCTGCCAGTCGGCGCCGGCGTCCCGCACGAGGGCGAGCGCCTCCTCGAGGAGGTCGAGGCCCTCCGCCTGGCCGGACTCGCACAGCAGGTACCCGTGCGCGTGCAGCGCGGCCGGCAGCACCGCCGGATCCTCGTCCACCGCCTGGCGCGCAGCCGCGACCGCCCGCTCGAACAGGTCGAGGGCGGAGGGCCGGGTGCGTTCGTCGCGCTCGTGGTTCACGAGGGCGCCGGCGGCCAGGAGCGTGCGCGCGGCGTCCTCCCACTGGCCGTGGGCCTCGAACAGGCCGGCCGCCTCCCGCCACAGGGGCAGCGCGTTCTCGGCGCGGTCCTGGTCGTGGTGGGCGTGGCCGAGGTCCACGAGGGCGCGGGCCTGCTCGACGTCCCGGCCGTGGGTGGCCTCGCGGCGCACCAGCCGGGCGAGCAGGGGCTCGGCCTCGTCGGCGCGGCCGGCGAGCACGAGCTGGTGTGCCCACCAGTAGCTCAGGCTCGAGGCCTCCGGCGCCTCGGCCTTCTCCGCGTGCACGGAGGCCAGCTCCCACGCGGCCACGGCGACCTCCTCGTACCCGTCGAGGTCGCCGGCCACGCGCCCGGCCAGGGCCGCCGCGGAGGCGGCGCCGCGCCGCAGCCCGACCGAGGCCATCCGCTCCGCCGCCTCGAGCGCCAGGTCGAGGGCCGCTGTCGGACGGTCCAGCTCATGGGCGGCGATCGCCCGCACCGTGGTGGCGGAGGCCAGGACGGCCCGGGCGGCGGGCAGCGCGGTGACGACGACGGCCGCCGCGTCCGCCTCGGCGTGCTCGCCCCGCCACAGGTGCAGGCGGGCGAGCAGCAGGTGCGCGCTGGACCACGAGCCGGTGGGCAGCAGGGCACCGGCCGCGCGCAGCCCGCCCAGGACGGCGATGACGCGGCGGGCCAGCTCGAGCGCGGCGTCCAGGTCCCCGGTGTGCACGCGGTGGACGGCCAGGGCCAGGGCGGCCTCGGGCAGGACGGTGTCCCCGGGGTCCTCGCCGGGAGCACCCGGCTCGTCCTCCACGACGCCGGCCAGCACCGCCGCCTCGACCGTGTCCGGATCGCGCACGAGGGCGGCACCGAGCTGCGACTCGAGCCCGGCCTGCCGGGGCCGGCCGAGGTGGCGCAGCAGCGCCGCCCGGGCCTCCACCCAGCGGGTCAGGGCGGCCTCGTCCCCGACCTGGCCCGCGGCGACGGCGAGCGCCCGCAGCAGGGCGAGGCGGACGTCGTCCTGGCCGGGCACGAGCGCGGCGAGGCCGGAGTCGGCGAGGCGGGCGGACTCCCGGGGCTCGTCGCGCAGCGCGGCCTCGAGGGAGAGCTCCCACCAGCCGCGGGCGTCCAGGGCGGTCGGGGCGTCGGGCGCCGCGGTGACGCGGGCCTGCCGGAGCAGGGCGTGCACCCGGTCCAGGGCGGCGTCGACGGCCGGCTCCACGGGGCCGACGGAGGGGTCGTCCCGGCGGGGCGGGTCCTGCGGGGTGTCCACGGGCGCTGCTCCTTCCGGGGGTGGGACGGGTGGTCCTCCAGCCTAGGTGTTGTGGGTCATGAGGTTCTTGACATGGGTACCGGGCTGAGATGAGACGAGTGGGCGGGCGTGTCAACTTGTCTGTGTAAGCGGGGTGGTCACAGGTAGGGGTTGATCCGGTCGGGGTAGGCCGCGGCGAGCTGGGCGAGGGCCTGCTTCCAGTTCGTGACGGCCTGACCTTCGACGAGCC
>NZ_JABFAZ010000076.1:0-1647 GCF_017168505.1 Micrococcus sp. KRD077
GGGCTGGGGGGTGTCCCAGTCGGGGCGGCGGTAGTCGAGGTTGACCAGGGCCAGGCGCTCGGCGTTGTCGGCGGCGCTCTCCCCCTCGTAGGTGTTGGCGAGGACAAGGCCCTTGCGGTCCTGCCAGTGCTCTGGGTTGATGGCGGACCCGTAGAGGTGCTGGAGCTGCTGGAGGTCCTCGAACTCGGGGACCCAGAAGTCCAGGCGGGTGCTCCACGTGGCGAGCCACTGGGCGCGGGCGGGGACGGTGGTGCACTCAGCGGGGAACCCGTCCGCGGTGATCGGCCCGAACAGCTCGGCGGGGGCGTCGTCGAGGAACTCCACGATCCCGGGGACGTACCGGCGCAGGTGGGCGCGGGTGGCGGAGGAGCGCAGCTGCCCGATGGCGTTGCGGCGGTTGCTCAGCCACGTCGCGTCGAGGTGGAGGGCGTCACGGAATTGCCCGATGGTGAGGACGCTCTGCGAGGAGACCTGGGACGGCCCTCCGAAGCTCTCCGCGACAGTCGCGTTGATGTCGGTCACGGCCGCGGCCTGGGTGCGGCGCAGGGCCCTGTAGGCGTCCACGACGGCGGCAGCTTCGAGGTAGTGGCCCCGGGCGCGGGGGTCGGCGGTCATGGCGGCCTCGGCGGTGGAAGGCACACCGTGGAGTGTGAGGCGCTGGGCGGCGTCGAGGATGCTGGGCAGGGCGCCGGCGAGGTATGCCAGCGTGAGACGGCCGGCGTTGCCCCGGAGGGTGCGGCGTCGCTCGGGGTTGGGGATGGCACGGTTTCGCAGGTTGTTCGCCATGCGTGCGCGCTTCGCGGACCGGTCGGCCCAGTCGTCGTGGGCCCGGTAAATGCGCTCGTACTCCTCCCAGTCCCCGCTGATGCGGGCCTGCTCGTACGCGGCGTTCAGGTCCGGTTCGGGGTCCTCGCGGCCGTCGCCGATCTTCTGCATGAGGTTCAGCATTGCCCCGTGGGCGGACGCATCGCGGCGCTCCTCCTCGGCGTGCGCGTGGACCTGGGCGCGGATGTCCTCGGCCGTCGCGTAGGCGGGGGCGGTCTTCGTAGTGCTCATGATCTGCCTTTCGTGTGTCAGTGGTTGCCGGCGGCGCGGCGGCGCGCCTGCTGGGTGTAGTGGAGGTCGAGCATCTGCTGATGCAGTGCGCGGTCGGGGCCGGCCTCGCGGCGAATCGCGGCGTTGACGTCGGCCAGGGTGGGGCCTGCGCCGGGGAGCACCATGCTCGGGCCCAGGTTGGTGAGGGCGATCCGCAGCCGGGCGGCCGGATCGGGACGGGACTCGGCGTGGCGGGCGTTGAGGGCCTCAGCGTCGAGACGGGCACGCTCGGCGCGGGCCGTGTCGGCGTGGCGCCGGTCGGCCATGTCCTGCGCCGTGGGGGCGCCGGAGTAGTACCACTGGGCCCAGGTCTGCCGGCCGCCGCGGACGCCGCCGGTGCTGGGGCCGGTCACGGGCGCACCGTCCGGGCGTCGCGCGCGTCGGCGAGCTGCTGGAAGAACGTCTCGACGGCGGCACGCTCGACACGGCCATCCTCGTTCATGAACGGCTCGGCCCGCAGGTACGGGAGGAGGGGGACCGGGTCGATCCCGCGGCGGGCGGCGGCGGCTTCCATGCGGGCTTCGAGCACTTCGAGTTGCACGGGGTCGGGGC
>NZ_JABFAZ010000077.1:0-9363 GCF_017168505.1 Micrococcus sp. KRD077
CGTGGGGGAAACGCCCGGTTCCATTCCGAACCCGGAAGCTAAGGCCCACAGCGCCGATGGTACTGCAGCCGGGAGGTTGTGGGAGAGTAGGTCGCCGCCGGACATTCTTTGAGGGAGGGCCTCGCACCGTTGGGTGCGAGGCCCTTCCCGCATTCCCGGGAGGATTCACCGGGCGGCCCCGTGCGATCGGCACGGGGCTTTCTGCGTTCCGGGGTGCCTCCCCCTCGGCGCTCAGAGCTCCTCGCCGGCCCGCAGCCGCGCCGTGAGCGCGCGGGTGAGCCGGCGGCGCAGCCGGCCGTGCTCCGTGCTCTGCTCCCGAAGGCGCGCGTGCACGGCGTCGGCATGGGTGGGCTTCTCCGAGTCGGGGAGAGCGAGGAAGTCGCACAGCAGCGGCTCCAAGCGCCCGGTGAGGGCGAGCACGAGCTCCTGGGTCTCCACGGGCCGTGTGCGCTGCAGGCGAGCCCAGGCCGGCGCGTACTCGGCGGCGTGCTCGACCATCTCCCACGCGAGGGCCCAGCTGTCCGGGCGCAGTCGGTGCCGCTCCGCGCGCAACAGCTGTCGCAGGGCGGCCACGGCCTCCTCGAGCTCGGCAGCGGCCGGGGCGCCGTCGTCGTCGGGGGAGGGGCTCACGGAGGAACGCAGGAACGGCCACCAGCTCATGCCGGCCTCTCTCGGATTCGTCGGGTGCGCAGAGGTCTCACGCGTGCGATTCTGCCCCGCATCTCGGTTTGGCGGCACCCGGCGTGGCTGGTATAGTCGCTCTCTGTTGGATTCAGGTCTGAGACCTCCAACGGGGTGTGGCGCAGCTTGGTAGCGCGCGTCGTTCGGGACGACGAGGCCGCAGGTTCAAATCCTGTCACCCCGACCAGAAAGAGCCCCCGCCGGATCGGCGGGGGCTCTTCTCGTCTCCGGGTGCTCACCGGGTGCGGGGCGTCAGTCCTGGCGGGACTCCAGGAATTGCAGATGCTCGGGGCGCGCCGGGTCCACTTCGCCGGCCACGTCGTCGTGTTCGTCCACCCAGTCCTTCACGTACGGGCACACGGGGACGATCCGGCGGCCCGCGGCCACGGTGTCCTTCAGCGCCTCGCGCACGAGGGTCGAGGCCAGGCCCCGGCCCTCGTACTGGTGGTCGACCTTGGTGTGCGGGAAGATCCGCTGGGCCGGGCCGTCGGCGGTGTCGTCGTCGATCGCCACCGTGAAGCCGGCCACCGTGCCCGCGTCATCGACGACGATCTCGTACCTCTCCCCGTTCTTGCGGACCTGCGGGTGCTCCAGGCTGGGGGTCTGCTCGGTCATGGTCGGTCCTCTCGTTCCTGGGTGGATCCCGCCGCCGGGCCGGCGGCGGGGAAGGGGTCAGCCGTCCCGGCGCCGCACGGGGTGATGGGACAGGATCGAGATGCGGTTCGTCAGGTTCATCACGATCGCGACCCACTGCACGGCCGCGTACTGGGCGTCCGTGAGCACAGCGGCCGTGGAGGCCTGCACGTAGTTCAGCTGCTCCTGCTCGGGGAGGTCCGTGACCGCCTCGGCGAGCTCGAGCGCGGCGCGCTCCTGCTCCGAGTACACGGCCCCGGCCTCACGCCACGCCGGCAGCAGCCCCAGACGCTGCACGCTCAGGCCGGCGTCGGCGCCCTGGCGGGTGTGCCGGTCCAGGCAGAACACGCAGCCGTTGAGCTGGGAGACCCGGAGGTTCACGAGCTCCACGAGCTGCCGGTCCAGCCCGGCCTGCTCGGCGGCACCGCGCGCGGCCGAGGCCAGCGGCCCGACCGCGTGCCACGCCTCGGGCACGGCCTTGTCGAGGAAGAACGCGAGGAGGTCCTGGCGGGGTGCGGGGGTGTCAGCGGCGGTCATGGTCCTTCACTGTCTCGCAGAACGGGGCGGTGGGCCACGGACCGGGTGCCCGGCCCGGACGGGCTTCCGGCTCAGATCCGGCCCCGACCGGCTCAGAATCGGCCGGACGAGCCCGCCCCGGAGAACGAGCCGCCCGAGGATCCGTAGCCGGTCCCGGAGGAGCTGGACTGCGCCTGGCGGTGGTCCTGGACGGACCGCTCGCCGGCCTGGTGGCCCGTGGTGAAGGCCACCACCGTCCAGTAGGCATCCGCCGGCAGCGCGGAGTCCAGGATCGAGCCGCGCCCGGACCGGGCCGGGCCACGGTGCGAGCGCAGCTCGTCGCGGAGCAGCTCACGCTCGGCCTCGTCCTTGCCGAAGGCCGCCACCTCGGCGTCGGCGAGGGCGGAGACGAGCCCGGTCAGGCGACGCCGCAGCGCGTCCAGCTCGTCCAACGCCGCGGCCGGGGTCAGGCGCTCGTCCTGCAGGTCCGCACCCAGCGCCTCGAGCCGGTCCTGGGCCTCGGTGCGGAAGGACTCCAGCGCGGCGACCGCGGACCGGACGGGTCCGGCGGAGCCGACGGAGGAGGCCAGCGTGCCGACGGCGTCCAGGTCGGCCCGCAGCGGGGCGGTCTGCTGGTCCCACGCCGCCGGCCACCCCGGGTGGCGGTTGAGGAAGGTGTTCGCCGCGGCCACGGCGTCGTCGAGGCGGTCGAGCTCACGGGCGCGGTCCCGGACGTCCTCCGCGGCCCGGGCATGCTCCGTGCGATGCAGGCTGCGCTCCGGCAGGGCCTCGAGGCGGTCCAGCTCCGCCGACGCGTCGAGCGTCTGGCGCCGGAAGTTGCGGAAGCGCTCCATCAGCGCGGCCGCGTGGGGCGAGTCCTCGGGCACCGTGGACGCGTTCACCTCGGTGGCGTCCATCTCCAGGGTGACGGAGGTCAGGTGGGTGCGGGCCTCGGCCAGCAGGTCGGCCGTCCGGCGGCGGCGACGCCGTCGGCTCGCGAGTGCCGCGGCCGCGGCGCCGCCGCCCGCCACACCGACGATCCCCGCGCCGAACCACAGTTCGGGAGCCTGCCACCAGGGGCGCCCGATCAGCTCGGCGGCGGCGTCCGTCACATCCACGACCGTGTCCGTCCACCGGGCCGCACGGGCCGCCTCGTGTCCGGCCTCGCGCACCTCCCGCAGCCGGTCCGTGCTGAGCATCCGGTCCTGGCCCACGTACACCCCGATCAACCGGTTGTCCGGGTCGAGCGCCACGATCACGAGGTCGTCGGCCCATTTCTGGCCGTCCGCGCTGATCCAGTCCGGGTACTCGGCGCGAGCCCGCTCGAGCACCCGCCCGTTGAACGCCTGAGACGCGCGGTCGTCGTCCAGCGCGGACAGGTCCGGGCCGCGCTCGGTGACCACGGCGACGCGGGTCGGCTCCCGGAACTCGATCCCCGCCAGGTCTCGGCGCAGCTGGGCGGGGTCGATCACGCCCGCGTCATCCACGAGCTCCACCTGGTCCCAGGCCACGGCGTGGGCCTGCGGCGCGGCGGCGACGACGGCGCCCGTCACCCCCGCCGTGACCGGCAGGGCGACGACGGTGGCGGACGCCGCCGGTCCGGTGAGGGCGGCGGCGGACAGGGCGACCGCGGTGAGCGTGCGGCGGGCGATGCGGTGCGGCGGACGGGTCACGGGGCCTCCTGGACGGGTCGGCGGTCCCGCCCAGCCTAGGTACCGCCGGGCGGGTGGCGCCTCAGCCGGTGGGCGCGTCGGCGAGCAGCGCGGCGAGCCGGCCGGCGTCGTGCGCGGTGCCGAACCCCGCCGCCCCCGGCTCGAGGACCCCGGCCCGGTCGAGGCCCGTGTAGGGGACCGCGTCGAAGCCCATCGCGGTGACGAGGGCGACCACCGTGTCGCGCGCGGCGGCGACCGCGGCCGGCTCGGGCGCCGCGTCAGTCCGCTCGGTGCCCACCGCGAGGGCGCGGCGCGGGGCCGTGGCACGCCCGGCATCCTCCAGGTCGTGGTGCGAGATCTCCGAGAACGCGCGCACGACGGGCACGCACAGCCCCGCGGCGGCCCAGCGCGCGGCGATCCGGACGGAGCCGGGCGCGCCGTCGTCGTCGAGCCACGCCGGGACCGGCTCGTCCCCCCACGTGTTGGTCAGGTCCACCACGGCGCGCGTGGCCGGCCCGGCGAGGGCGAGTGGGTCGACGTCGTCCAGCGCCTCGCGCGGCACGGCCACGACGACGAGCTCCGCCTCCGCCGCCAGGTCCTCGGCCGACACGGCGACGGCCTTGGGCGCGTAGATCGTCAGGTGGCGCTGGACCGCCGCGGGGCGCCGCGTGCCCGCGACCATCACCCGCGGGGCGGCCGTGCCCGGGGAGAGGCGGGGGATGCGCGCGATCGCACGTGCCAGCGCGGTGCCCGCCCGCCCCGCACCGAGGATGCCGACGACGCGGGGCAGGGCGTCCGCCGGCGCCGCCTCAGACGAGCTCATTGCG
The DNA here is from genome assembly GCF_017168505.1 of Micrococcus sp. KRD077. Lineage (NCBI taxonomy): Bacteria > Bacillati > Actinomycetota > Actinomycetes > Micrococcales > Micrococcaceae > Micrococcus > Micrococcus sp. KRD077. The sequence continues at coordinate 4,310 of NZ_JABFAZ010000077.1, forward strand.
CTGGCGTCCCAGCCCGGTGATCTCCACCTCGACGACGTCGTCGGGACGCAGCCACGGGCGGCGGCCCTCGGCGTCCCGGCGGGCCAGGGCGACCCCTGCGGGCGTGCCGGTCAGGATCAGGTCACCCGGGTTCAGGGTGATCAGCTGCGAGGCGTAGGAGACCAGCTCGGCGGGGGAGAAGACGACGTCGGCGACCCTGTCCTCCTGACGCAGCTCACCGTTGACGTGCGTGAGGACGCGCGCGTCCGCCGGGAACTCTTCCGGGGTGACCAGCCACGGACCCACGGGCGTCGAGGCCTCCCACACCTTGCCCTGCAGCCACTCGGAGGTGCGGCCCTGGAAGCCGCGCATGGAGATGTCGTTGGCCACCGCGTAGCCCGCGATGTGCTCCGGGGCGTCCTCGACGGCGATGCGTCGGCCCGGCTCCCCGACCACGATGCACAGCTCGCCCTCGTAGTCGACCCGGTGGTCCTCCTCGGGGACCTCGATCGGGTCCAGCGCACCCGTGAGGGACTGCGGGAACTTCGCGAACAGCGTCGGATGCTCGGGGCGATCCAGGCCCGTCTCGTCGATGTGGTTCGTGTAGTTCAGGCCCACGCAGAACACCTTGGTGGGGAAGGGCACGAGCGTGTCGTAGACGAGGCCGGAGGTGTCCAGCAGGAGGGACCGGTCGGCCTGCGCCGCGCGGAGGGCACCCTCCACCATCTCCCGCTGCTCCTCCGGCGTGGCGGTGAGGTACTCGCCGACGTCGCGACAGTCCGGCAGGGCGACGGCGCGCACGGCGACCTCGGGGTCCTCGGGGTGCACGGAGGTGATGACCGCGGCGAACGTGGCGCCGGGGTAGGCGGCGTCGGAGTCGGGCTGGCGGAACGTGGCGAGCTTCATGGACCCATCCCATCACAGGGCGGCGGGTCCGGACCCGGGGCGGGCGGACGTGAGACGGTGAGGCCATGAGCACAGCCTCCACGCATCCGCCGCTCGACCTCGACCCGACCCCGGCCACCCCGATCGTCCTCGGGACCATGGCCTGGGGGTCCGTTCCCCCGCCGCCCCCGGACGCCGATCCGGGGGCGGGGCCGGAGGGGCCCGCGGGCGCAGCGCAGGCCGAGGCGGCCGTGGAGCGTGCCCGCCGCGCCCTGCGCGCCGGGATCGAGGCCGGCGTCGACCTGCTGGACACCGCGGACATCTACGGGGCCGGCCGCTCCGAGGAGACCGTCGGCCGGCTGCTGCACGAGCTGCCCTACGAGGAGCGCTCCGCCCTGAAGGTGCAGACCAAGTGCGGGATCGTCCTGCACGAGACGGACCCGGCCGGGCGGCGTCTGACCCGCTACGACTCCTCGCCCGAGCACGTGCGCGCCTCGCTGGAGGGCTCGCTGTCCCGCCTCGGCGAGCAGCGCGTGGACACCCTGATCATCCACCGGCCCGACGTCCTCACGCCCGTGGCCGACACCGTGCGCGCCTTCCTCGACGCGCGGGAGGCGGGCCTGGTCGGCAAGCTGGGCGTCTCCAACCTCGGCGTGGGCCGCGTCCTCGAGTTCCAGCGCGAGCTCGAGAGCCAGGCGGCGGACGGGACCGGGCTGGCGTGCGTCCAGGTCGAGCTCGGCCTGCACCACCGCACCCTCGTGGAGGCGGTCGTGCTCGCCAACCACCCGGACGCCCCCGCGGACGCCGACGCCGGGCGCCTCGGCCCGGTGTGCGCCGCGGAGGGGATCGAGCTGCAGGCCTGGGGTCCGCTGGGGCAGGGTCGGTTCAGCTCCGGCGACGACGGCGCGGCCGGCGTCGTCGGCGAGGTCGCGGCGGAGCTGGGCGTCAGCCGGGAGGCCGTGGTGCTCGCCTGGCTGCTGCGCCTGCCGTGGGGCGTGCGGCCCGTGATCGGCACCCAGGACCCGGAGCGCGTCGCCGCGTGCGCCGAGGCGGCCTCCGTGGCCGAGGCGATGGACTCCGCGCAGTGGCACCGCCTGTGGACCGCGGCGCGGGGCCGGCCGCTGCCTTGACGAGGCGCGACCGGCCGCGTGCCCTCCCGCCGGAGTGAGGCCTGTGTCACACTGGGACATGGACTTTGCGAACGTCGACCTCGTGACCCCCTGGATCCTCTACTGGCTGGCCTCACTGACCCTCGTGGTCGGCGGCACGCTCGTGGTCGTCGGCCTGTGGCGTGCCCGGCGGCACCGGCGCTTCGCCGCGACCCACGGCCGCAACCCGGAGATCGGACTCCTCGAGGACACCCGCACCCAGCGCGGGGTCGGGGCTGTCGCGCTCGCGGCCGCCGTCGCCCTCGGCGCGACGGGCGCCGTCCTGCACGTCCAGGGTCTGGACGCGTTCCGCGGCAACCTCGAGGCGAAGTACGGCTACACCGCGGTGGACCGCATCCGCCAGTCCGGCCCCGGCTTCGTGGCCGATCTGACCCAGGCCGACGGCACCGTGCTGCGCGACGAGATGGTCCTGCTGGAGTCCTCGGGCGAGCCCGTCGTCGGGGAGGACATCTTCGCCCGTCCGGTCGAGACGCGTTGACCTTCCCGCCCCGGCCCGTCGGGCCTGATGCCGCGTCGGGGGCCTCTGTTAGCGTCGCCGCGTGAGCACCTCGACCGTCCGTTCCGCCCCCGCGTCCACCTACCGGCTCCAGGTCAGCCCGGATCTGCCGCTGGAGTCCGTGGCCGGGCTCGTGCCCTATCTGCGGCGCCTGGGCGTGGACTGGCTCTACCTCTCGCCGCTGCTCGAGGCCGAGCCCGGCTCCGACCACGGGTACGACGTCGTGGACCCCACGCGGCTGGACGCCGCCCGCGGCGGGGCCGAGGGACTGGACGCGGTCGCGCGCGCCGCGCACGAGGCGGGCATGGGCGTGCTCGTCGACATCGTGCCGAACCACGTGGGCGTGGCCACGCCCCAGGCCAATCCGGCGTGGTGGGACGTGCTCACCCACGGTCCCGAGGCGGCGCATGCGGCGTGGTTCGACGTGGACTGGGCGGCCGGCGGCGGCTCCCTGCTCATCCCCGTGCTGGGAGACGGCCCTGACGGGGACGCGGACGCGGAGCTGGACCGTCTCGTCGTCGACGCCGAGGGCGGCCGTCTGCGCTACTGGGACAACGTCTACCCCCTCGCCCCCGGATCGCTCGAGGCCGCCGAGACGGAGACCGGGCTGCGCGCCGCGGAGGTCTTCGCGGCGGCGGACCCGGCGAAGGAGCCGACCGCGGAGCAGGCCCGCCTGGCCCGCGCCGTCCACGACCGCCAGCACTACCGGCTGGTCGGCTGGCGCCGCGGCGACGCCGAGCTGAACTACCGCCGCTTCTTCACCGTCACCACGCTCGCGGGCGTCCGGGTGGAGGAGCCCGAGGTCTTCGACGTCGTCCATGCCGAACCCGCCCGCTGGGTCCGCGAAGGGCTCGTGGACGGGCTGCGCGTGGACCACCCGGACGGCCTGGCGGACCCGGCCGGCTACACGCGGCGCCTGCGCTCCCACGTCCTGCCGGAGGGCTACCTCGTGGTGGAGAAGATCCTCGAGCCCGGTGAGTCGCTGCCCGCGGACTGGCCCGTGGACGGGACCACCGGCTACGACGCGCTCGGCGAGGTCGAACGCGTCTTCATGCACCCCGAGGCCGCCGGCGATGCGGCCGAGGACGCGCGCCGTCGTCGGGAGTGGGACGAGGCCGTGGTGCGGGCCAAGCACGACGTGGCCACCGGCTCCCTCGCGGCCGAGACCGCCCGGCTGGTCCGGGAGGTCCGCGCCGTGCACGCCCTCAACGCCCACCCGGACGAGGACGTGGCCGCCGCGTTCGCCGCCGTGCTCGCCCGCCTGCCCGTGTACCGCACCTACCTGCCCGTGGGCCTGGCCGTGCTCGAGGGCGCGCTGGCGAACGCGGCCGCGGCGGAGCCGGGCCTCGCCGACGTGCTCGGCGACCTGCGGCCCGAGCTGACCGACCCGGACTCGCCCGTGGCCCGCCGGTTCCAGCAGACCTCCGGCATGGTGATGGCCAAGGGCGTCGAGGACCGGTCCTTCTACCGGTACACGCGGTGGGCCAATCTGAACGAGGTCGGCGGAGACCCCTCCCACGTCGCCCTGTCCCTGGCCGACTTCCATGCCGCCCAGCAGGCGCGCCATGCCGCCTGGCCGACGGCCATGACCACCCTGAGCACCCACGACACCAAGCGCGGTGAGGACGTGCGCGCCCGCATCGCCGTGCTCGCCGAGGAGCCCGACCGCTGGGCCGCCGAGCTCGCGGAGCTGAGGCGCCTCCACCCGCTCGGCCACCCCGACGCGGAGCGGCTGCTCTGGGAGTCCATCGTGGGCGTCTGGCCCACGGACGGCACCGCGCCGGAGGAGGAACGGATCCTCGGCTTCTTGCAGAAGGCCTCCCGCGAGGCGGCCCTGGCCACCACCTGGACGGACCAGGACCCCGAGTTCGAGGCCCGGCTCGCCGCGCTCGCCGCCGCCGTCACCTCCCCCGAGGGGCCTGCGCGGGGCGTGCTGCAGGCCGTCGCGGACCGTATCGCCGAGCCCGGCCTCGTGGTCCAGCTCGGCCACAAGCTCGTCCAGCTCGCCGCCCCCGGCGTCCCCGACGTCTACCAGGGCACGGAGGTGCCCTTCCCCACCCTCGTGGACCCGGACAACCGCCGCCCCGTGGACTTCGCGGCCCGGGCCGACCTGCTGGACCGCCTCGACGCCGGCCACACGCCCGGCCTCGACGACCCCGCCGCCGCCAAGCTGGCCGTCGTGGCCGGCGTGCTGCGCGCCCGCCGCGACCGGCCCGAGCTGTTCACCGGCCACCGCCCGCTCGACGTCTCCGGCCCCGCCGCCGAACACGCGATCGCGTTCGACCGGGGCGGGGCGCTCGCCGTGGCCACGCGCTGGCCCGTCCGCCTCGCGGCCGCGGGTGGCTGGGGCCAGACCGTCGTGACCGTGCCGGCTGGGCGGTGGGAGGACGCCGTCACCGGCCACCCCGTCCACCCGGACGCGCGCGGCGCCGTGCGCCTCGACGAACTGCTCAGCACCCTGCCCGTCGCGCTGCTCGTCCCGGCGCACGCCCCGTCCGACCGCCGAGAGAGGACCGCCCCGTGAC
>NZ_JABFAZ010000078.1:0-461 GCF_017168505.1 Micrococcus sp. KRD077
GGCCAGGCCGCCCGCGGGACCCGAAGACCGGGCCCCGCGGGCGGTTTCGTCGTGTCGCGCCCGGTTCGGGGGCGCGGGCGCGGCATATTAAGATTGCCCTCGCACATCGCCGCCGGTGGGCGCGCGGGGCCCGGCAGGGCGCCTCGGCGCGCGCCCCGCGCCGGGGCGCGGCGGCGCACGACACCCAAGCGAGAATTCAAGGACTTCTTTAGTGACAGCTGACTCCCCCTCGTCCGAGGCCGTGGAACAGATCCAGCGATTCCTGCTCCCCAAGGTCGGTGAGGCGCACAACGTCCGCGAGCTCTACTACGTCGAGACCCGCCGGACGCTCGACCCGGTCGTGTTTCCCGACCGCTTCACCGTGGAGATCCCCTCCTCGGCCGAGGTGAGCTTCGAGACTTACTTCAACGCGTTCCCGGCGAGCTACTGGCGCCGCTGGTCGCAGCTCGACCGGGTGATCC
>NZ_JABFAZ010000008.1:0-22415 GCF_017168505.1 Micrococcus sp. KRD077
GGACTGGACCCGGTGGGGGTGGCGCTCGCGCTGGCCGCGGCGGCGTGCTGGGCGGCGTACATCCTGCTCTCGCGGCGCGCGGGGACCCATCTGCCGGGGGTGCAGGGGCTGGCCCTGGCGACGGCCGCCGGGTCCCTCGTGGCGCTGCCGGTCGGCGTCGCGACGGCGGGGGCGGCCCTGCTCTCTCCCGTGGTGCTGGGCGTGGGGCTGGCCGTGGCGCTGCTGTCCACGGCGGTGCCGTACGGGATCGACCTGCAGGTGCTGCGCCGCATGCCGACCGCGCTGTTCTCCCTGCTGACGTGCCTGTCGCCGATCGCGGCGGCGTTGACCGCGTGGGCCGTGCGCGGGCAGGAGCTCACCCCGCTGGACCTGGCGGGGATGCTGCTGGTGATCGCGGCGTGCGCGGCCGCCGTCTGGACGGGCCGGTCACCGGGTGTGGCGGGCAGGGGCTGAGGCTAGCCTGTGTCGATGCCCCACCCGTCCCGTCCCGCCCCCGACGACGTCCCCGCCGCCGAGCGCGCCGCCCTGCGCCGTGGCCGGCTGCGTCCGTGGCTGCCGTTCCTGCTCGCGGCCGTGCTGTGCCTGGCGCTGCTGGGGTGGGCCCTCGTCGCCCTGCCGGGCCTGCCGGAGCGCGTGCCCACGCACTGGGGCGTCGACGGGCGGCCGGATGCGTGGGAGGACACCTCGTTCGGCACGGTGGCGGCGGGGCCGCTGATCGGCCTCGGCATGACGGGTTTCCTGGCGCTGGTCTCCGCTATGGTCACCGCCCTCACCCCCACGGATCCGGGACTGTCCCCGTGGCGGCGCGTGCGCCAGACGGGGGTGCACCGCGGGGTCCAGGAAAGCCTCGGGTGGTCGTGCGTGCTCATCGTGCTGGTGCTGGCCCCGACGACGGCCGAGGTGCTCGCCGCCGGGGCGTGGACGATGCCGTGGTGGCTCCTGCCCCTCACACTGACCGTGCTCATGGTGGGCATCTTCCCGGTACTGCGGGCCGGAACGCAGCGGTGGACGCGCTGGTCGGACCGCGTCGCGGCGGACCTCGAGTACCGGCCCACGGCCGCGGAACGCGCCGAGGACGAGATGTGGACGCCCCTGGGGCTCAAGCGCGACCCCGAGGACCCGGCTGTCTTCCCCGCCAAGCGTCCCGGCTACGGGGTGGGCGCGACGGTCAACCTCGCCACCCCGGTGGGCCGGTGGCTGGTGCGCGGATTCGTGGCCGTGTTCATCGTCGGCCTGCCGCTGGCGATCTGGCTCGGCGCGTACGCGGCACGGTGAGGCGGACCGTGCCCGACGACGACGCCGCCCGCCTGCTCCTGATCGCGGACACCCACATCCCGCGGCGCGCCCGCGCTCTGCCCGCGCAGGTGTGGGCCGAGGTGGCGCGGGCCGACGTCGTGCTCCACGCCGGCGACTGGGTGGCCGAGGACGTGCTCGACGACCTCGACGCGAGGGCCGCCCGGCTGGTGGGCGTGTGGGGCAACAACGACGGGCCTGGGCTGCGGGCGCGGCTGCCCGAGGTGGCGCGCGTGGAGATCGGCGGGGTGCGGATCGCGATGGTCCACGAGACGGGCCCGGCGGCCGGCCGCGAGCGCCGCATGGCCGCGGCGTTCCCGGACGCGGACGTGCTGGTCTTCGGGCACAGCCACATCCCGTGGGACACCGTGGCCGGTCCGGACACCGCGAACCCGGGGCTGCGGCTGCTCAACCCCGGCTCCTGCACGGACCGGAGGCGGCAGCCGGTGTGCACCCTGATGCGCGCGGTGGTGCGGGGCGGGCGGCTCGAGGACGTGGAGCTGGTGTCCGTGGACCGCACGCCGTGACCGACGGGCCGGCCGCTCCCCCCTGCAACGCTGGTTGAGTTATCACGGGTCCAGGCGGCTCGCGCCCGTGATAACTCAACCCGCGTCGCGCCGGTGCCACCATGACCGGCGGGCCGGCCGCTCCTGCACAGCCACCACGACGACGGCGGCCCTCCCCAGGGCGCGTCGGTTCGGCCCGTCGCAGGGCCGGGGGGCGGCAGGCTCACCCCATGACCGCGCGCACGCCCCTGCCGTCCACCCTCGCCGCGGGCGCCTTCACGACGGCCGAGCTGCACGCCGCCGGCCTGCCGTGGCGCCGCACCCTCGCGGCAGACCTCGCCCGGATCTGCCGCGGCGTGCACACCGCGGGCATCCCCGACCCGTGCGCCCCGGACGGCGCGGCCGCGCTGGTCCGCCTCACGGGCGGGGTGGTCTCCCACGTCTCTGCCGCCCTCTGGCACGGACTGCCGCTGCCGCCCCGCCTCGCGCGGCCCGCCGGACTGCACCTGACCTTCGACCGCTCCGCGCGCACGCACCGGACCGACCTGGACGGCGTCGTCAGCCACCGGGTGCGGCTGCCCTCCGACCACGTGCTCGAGCTTCCCGACGGCCAGCGCGTCACGACGGCGGCGCGCACCTGGTTCGACCTCGCCGGGATGCTCCGCCCCCACGAGGTGGACTGGCTCATCGCGGACGGCGACCACCTGGTGCGTCCGCCGTGGACGCCGACGGGCCGGGCGGACCCCGTGGCCACCGTGTCCGAGCTGTCGGAGGTGCTCGCCCGCTGCCGTGGCCGGCCGGGTGTCCGTCTCGCACGTGCCGCGCTGGCGGAGGTGCGCGTCGGGGCCGACTCCCCGCCCGAGACCTTCCTCCGGCTCGCGCTGATCCGGGCCGGGCTGCCGGAGCCGGAGCTGCAGGTCGCCGTCGACCCGGCCGACCCGGCCTCGCCCGTCGTGGACCTCGGGTACCGGGGGGCGCGCCTGGCCCTCCAGTACGACGGCGCCGGCCACCGCACGGCTCAGCAGCAGGCGAGGGACGCCCGTCGGGACGCGTACTGCCTCGAACGGGAATGGACGACCCTGCGCTGCACCTGGGAGGACCAGCGCGCTGGGTTCGGGCGGATCGTGGGGCTGGTCCGGCGTCGGCTCGCCCGCACGCGCTGATCCGCCCCCGCCCGTCCAACGCGGGTTGAGTTGTCATGGGTCCCGTCCAACGCGGGTTGAGTTGTCACGGGTCCAGGCCCGCGTAACCGGTGATAACTCAACCCGCGTTGCACGGCACCGGCCGGCGCCGCGTGACGCTCTGCGACGTGCCCACCCTGCCCCCGGCGCGCCTCGCCCGGGACAATGGGGCGGACTGTCCCGAAGCCTCCATCGAAAGGACCCCCGTGGCTGACCACGAGTTCGGCTTCCGCACCCAGGCGCTGCACGCGGGCGCCGTCCCGGACGCCGTCCACGGCTCCCGCGCGGTGCCGATCCACCAGACCAGCTCCTTCGTGTTCGAGTCCGCCGAAGACGCCGCCAACCTCTTCGCGCTGCAGAAGTACGGCAACATCTACTCGCGGATCGGCAACCCCACGGTCGCCGCGTTCGAGGAGCGGGTCGCCACGCTCGAGGGCGGGATCGGGGCCGTCGCGACGGCGTCCGGCATGGCCGCCGAGTTCGTCACCTTCGCGGCCCTCGCCGGGGCCGGCGACCACATCGTGGCGTCCTCCAAGCTGTACGGCGGCACGATCACCCAGCTGGACGTCTCCCTGCGCCGGTTCGGCGTCGAGACCACGTTCGTGGACTCCGCCGAGGCCGCGGACTTCGAGGCCGCCCTCCAGCCCAACACCAAGGCCGTCTACACGGAGATCGTCGCCAACCCCTCCGGTGACGTCGTGGACCTGCCGGGCCTGGCCGACGTCGCCCACCGGCACGGCGTGCCGCTCGTCGTGGACGCGACCCTCACCCCGCCCTACCTGATCCGGCCGATCGAACACGGCGCGGACATCGTCATCCATTCGGCCACGAAGTTCCTCGGCGGGCAGGGCACCACGCTCGGCGGCGTCGTGGTGGAGTCCGGCCGCTTCCCGTGGGACAACGGCAAGTTCCCGTCCATGACCGAGCCCGTGCCCTCGTACGGCGGCGTCTCCTGGTGGGGCAACTTCGGCGAGTACGGTTTCCTCACCAAGCTCCGCTCGGAGCAGCTGCGCGACTTCGGCCCGTCGCTGGCCCCGCAGTCGGCGTTCCAGCTGCTGCTCGGCGTCGAGACGCTGGCCCCGCGCATGGACGCCCACCTGGCGAATGCGCAGGCCGTGGCGCAGTGGCTGGACGAGGACCCGCGCGTCTCCTGGGTCCGCTACGCCGGCCTGCCCGACCACCCGCACCACGCCCGCGCGCAGCAGCTGCTGCCCCGGGGCGTCGGCTCGGTGTTCAGCTTCGGCGTGGCCCCGGCAGCCACGGACACCGACGACGGCGCCTCCGGCCCGGAGGCCGGGCGCGCGACGGCGTCGCGCTTCATCTCCGCGCTGCAGCTGGCCTCCCACCTGGCCAACATCGGCGACGCGAAGACGCTGGTGCTGCACCCCGCCACGACGACCCATCAGCAGCTCACCGCCGAGCAGCTCGTGGCCGCGGGCATCCCGGCGGACCTCATCCGCATCTCGGTGGGCATCGAGGACCTCGAGGACATCCTCTGGGACCTGGACCAGGCCCTGACCGAGGCCACCGGCCGCGCCCGCGACGGCGCCGTCGTCCCCGCAGAGCAGGAGGCCTGAGCCATGAGCACCACCCACCCCGAGCGCACCTGGACCGGCCCCGGCGCCCCCGAGCGCCTGGCGATGCTGCGGCGCACCCGGTCGATCGCGATCGTCGGCGCCTCGGACAAGCCGGCCCGTGCGTCCTACTTCGTGGCCACGTACCTGCTGAGCTCGACCACGTACGACGTCTACTTCGTGAATCCCGTGCTCGCCGCGGCCGGCAAGGAGATCCTCGGCCACCGCGTGTACGCCTCGCTGGACGGCCTGCCCGTCACCCCGGACCTCGTGGAGGTGTTCCGCAAGTCCTCCGACGCCCCCGAGGTGGTGGCGGACGCCGCCCGCGTGGGCGCCCGGACCGTGTGGCTGCAGCTGGGCATCTGGAACGAGGACGCCGCGCGCCAGGCCGAGGCCGCGGGCCTGGAGGTCGTGATGGACCGCTGCGTGAAGATCGAGCACGCCCGCTTCCACGGCGGGCTCAACCTCGCCGGCTTCGTCACCGGCGTGATCAGCTCGCGGCGCCAGGAACTGGACCGCTAGGCGGGCGACGCCCCGTGTCGGGCGTCGTCCGGCCGTCGTTGCGCACCCGCCCGTCGATGGCGTGGGATGGTCCCATGACCTCCGAGCTCCCCTCCTCGTCCCTCTCCCCCGCCTGGACCGGCCGCACCGACGGTGACACCCCCGAGCACCTGCGCTGGCACCAGGTCGTCCGCCCCGCCGACGGCCGCGGCGAGCCCACGACGCCGCAGCGCGACCCCGGCGCCGGCGCTCCGACGTCGGGCGCGCGGTCCACGGCGCTCATCGGCTTCGCCTCGGACGAGGGCGTGCGCCGGAACCACGGCCGCGTGGGAGCCGAGGACGGCCCGGAGGCGCTGCGCGGTGCGCTCGCCTCGCTCGCGTACCTCGAGGGCACGGGCGCGCTCGTGGACGCGGGCGACGTGTCCGTGGACCGCGGCGACGACGACGCCCCGGGCGAACTCGAGGCGGGCCAGGCCGAGCTGGGCACAGTGGTCAGCGGGCTGCTGAACGCCCACGACCTGGCCGTGGTGCTCGGCGGCGGACACGAGACCGCCTACGCCTCGATCACGGGCCTGACCGGCTCCACGCGCGTGGCTGCTGGCACCCGCGTGGGCATCCTCAACCTGGACGCGCACTTCGACCTGCGCGAGGCGCCGCGGCCCAGCTCCGGCACCCCGTTCCTGCAGGCGCTGCGGGACGCCGAGGGGGCGGAGCATCAGCTCTCCTACGCGGTGGTGGGCATCAGCGAGGCCAACAACACCCGGGCCCTGTTCGACACCGCGCGCGAACGCGGGGTCACGTGGGTGACCGACGAGCAGGCCCAGACCGCCGACGTCACCGGCGTGCGCCGCTGGGTGCGCTCCTTCATCAACGCCGTGGACGTGCTCTACCTGACGATCGACCTGGATGTGCTGCCGGCCGCCGTCGCCCCAGGGGTGAGCGCACCGGCCGGCTTCGGCGTGCCGTACGAGGTGATCCACGCGTGCGCGCTGGAGGCCACCCAGTCCGGGAAGCTGGCCCTGGCCGACGTCGTGGAGCTCAACCCCGCCCTGGACGTGGACGGCCGCACGGCGAAGGCCGCGGCCCGGCTGATCCACACGATCGTCAGCCGTCACCGGACGGACGCGTCGCTGCTGGCCTGAGCGGGCCGGGGTCCATTCGGGCGCGGGGGCCGCACCGCGAGGGCCGCGGTGCGGCTGATCCACACGATCGTCGGCCGCCACCGCCGCTGAGGTAGCGAGGTGCGTTGAGGGTCACTCAGCCTCTGTGATGATCAGAAAGCAGACTCTGCATCTTCCAGAGCTTCTTTAAGAACCTCCACGCCTGATTTTGGCTGAGCCGGGCACACCTCCGGCCTCGGGCAGAGCACAGAGATGAGCATCCAGATCGCCAAACGAATCTGCCCAGTCGGATTGATCCCCTCCACGGCTCCCGCTGCAATCTTCTTTGTCGCTGCGATTGCCAAGGCGACGACCGGTCGAGGAAGACCTGCCGTGGCGAGGGCTGTCCTGATGCGAGCGGCTGCTTCATCGATGTATTCGCCTGGATCTAGCGCATTCGCCACCTCGGCAAGTACCTGGCACATAGCATGGCGCCGCACTCGTCCACGCCCCTGTTCGCCGTAGGCTACGGCAAAATCGAGAAGGTGCGTACGAACTTCCCGGATGCTTTCCGTGACCAGAAGGTCACCAGCCAACTGAAGCACTTCATCGATTCGACGACGTCGCTCACATTCCATTGGGGAAGTCTGTCTATCGGCACCCTCCGGCCCTGGGGGCAGAGCGATCAATGTCTCTGTTGGTGGGGTAACGCCCGGACCTGGGGAAGAGCCACAGTGCGGACAACGTGCACGAGCAGTTTCTTTCCTATGGCCTCGCTTGGGGGCCCTGGGGCAGGTGACGGGAGTCATGTCTGAACACTACGTGAGCAGTCATAGAAACTGGAGGCTCGCAGAAGGGCGGATATCACGACTCGGCTCACCGTCCGGTCAGGTCATGCGACGACGCCGCGCGCCTCGTCCCCGCCCGCGTTCGCTTCTGGTCCCGGCACCATCGCAGACGTCCGGACGAGGTCCAGCCGCTCGCGCAGGGAGTACACCTGCGCCTCCTCGGACAGGCCGAACGGCCCCCCGGGGGCGTCGTCCGTGTAGGGAGATTCGAACAGCCGGCCGGCGTCCAGGACGCCATTGGCGGTAAGCTCCTCCACCATGTGACCCAGGAAGCGGATCCGCGCCTGGGTGAGCGTCCGGTCCTGGACGAAGTCCGCGACCACGCCCTGCGCGGCGGCACGATCCATCCCCACTAGCATGCGCACGAACAGGCCCAACTGTCCCTCGCCCTCGGACTTCGCCGCGGCCAGGTGCGCGTCCTCGGCCCCGATGCTCCGGAGCAGCTGTTCGAGCGACTCCAGGTCCGGCTCGGTGAGCTGCTTGCCGTGGCGCAGCTTCTGCAGCGCCAGCGAGGACTCGTTGTGGCGCAGCGGCTCGCTGACCTTGGCCCAGAACCGTTCGATGTCCACGCCGGGCGTCGGCCGCACGACGTCGACCTCCTCAAGCTGCGTGAGCGTGTCCGCAAAGTCCGTGTATACGCGGGAGCGGCGGACCTTCTCGATGAACTGGACGAGCCCGCGCAGCTTCTTCCGGGCGTGCTCGAGCATGCCGAGAGTGACGCCCTCCCACCATTCCTCCCCGGCCACGGCCTCGAGGAGGATGATCTGTTCCTTCACGGCGGGGATGGCGTCCTTGGAGAGCAGGTTCTCCCCGAGGGACTGCACCGTGGCCCGGATGCGCTCGGCCGTGCCAGCCTCCCCGGTGAGGTCTGCCAGCTGCCGGCGCACGATGAGCAGGTCGAAGCGCTTGGCGTCGACGTCCTCCCCCGGCAACCCGGTGACCACCCCGGCCAGCGCACGTGCCCGTTCGGCGGCCTGGGCGCTCAGGGACGTCCACGCCTCAGGCCGCTGGAACTCCTCGACCTCCCGGCGGAGAGGGCGGGCCAGGACGTTCTCGAGGGTCAGGCGGGCGATGGCCGCCTGCAGCTCCTCGGCGGCGGTGCGGCGCAGCTCGCGCACCGCGCGTTCCTCCGGCCCGACGGCGGCGGGCGCCCCAGCGTCATCGTCCAGGGCGTCGAGGGCGACGACGAGCGCGAGCCGGTCCTCGAACAACCGCTGGGTGAGGGACCTCTGGGTGAAGCCGTCGGACTCCGGGAGGTCCTGGTTGAAGAACTCGAGGTTCTGGCACCAGTCGAAGACGAGGAAGTCCTCCTTGTCCCTCCCCGGCCCGTAGAGGTCCGGGCGCAGGCGGGTGCCGCGGCCGATCATCTGCCAGAACTTGGTCTTGGAGCGGATGAGCTTGAAGAACACGAGGTTGACGACGTCGGGCACGTCCACCCCCGTGTCCAGCATGTCCACGCTGATGGCGATGTGCGGGGCCTTGCCGGGGGTCTTGAAGTCGTCCAGCAGGGCGTCCGGGTAGCGGCTGGCGTGGGTGATGATCTGGGCGTACCGGCCGCCGAGCTCCGGCCACTGGGCGTCGAACCGCTGCAGGATGAACTCGGCGTGCGGCTGGTTCTTGGCGAAGACGATGGTCTTGCCGAGCCGTTCGCTGCCGGCCACCTTGTGGCCGTGCTCCCTGAGGGTGGAGAGCACGCGGTCCACGGTGTCCGCATTGAAGAGGAACCGGTTGATCTCCTCGCTCGAAACCTCCTCGGGCGCCTCGTCCTCGCCCCAGTCCAGCGCGTCCCAGGCCTCCTGCTCCTCGGCGGGAAGCTGATCGTACCGGGTGCCGCGACGCAGGAAGGTGGTGCCCACGGAGACGCCCCGCGGCGGCACCAGGAACCCGTCCGCCACGGCCTCGTCGAGGGTGTAGGCATCAGTCGGCACGCCGGGCTCGAGGCCGAAGAGGCCGTAGGTGTTCCGGTCGATCTCGTCCTTGGGGGTGGCGGTGAGGCCCACGAGAAGGGCATCGAAGTGGCGGAAGATCTCGCCGTACTTGGCGTATACGGACCGGTGGGCCTCGTCCACGATCACCAGGTCGAAGTATCCGGGGTCGAAGCGGGCGCCCTGGCCGGTGGACTCCTGGATGAGGCCGAGCATGGTGGGGTAGGTGGAGGCGTAGACGCGTCCCTCCCCGTGCCGGTTCTTCAGCAGGTTCACGGTGGTGCCGACGAAGCCGTGCTCCACGAAGGCGTCCGCGGCCTGCTTCACGAGGGCCTGCCGGTCCGCCAGGAAGAGCACGCGCTTGACCCATCCGGCGCGGGCCATCTGGTCCACCAGGGCGACGGCGGTGCACGTCTTCCCGGTGCCGGTGGCCATCACCAGCAGTGCGGCGCGGCGCTTGTTCTCGAACGCATCAGCGTATGCGACGAGGGTTCACCGCCAGTGCCATGTGTGCGAGAATCGCACACATGTCGCCGACCACTCCTCATTCGCTGGGTGCCCGTGTACGTGCCGCGCGGGAGCGTCGCGGGATGTCCCAGCAGGACCTAGCTACCGCCGTTGGCCTCGAGCGCACCATGGTCAACCGGATCGAAGGCGGACAACGGAAGGTCACTGCCCTGGAGCTGGCCTCCATCGCCGATGCCCTGGGAACCCGAATGCAGTCGTTCTTCACCGAGCCTGCGCCAGCGCTCGTCTCGCACCGTTCCGCCCAGGGGTTGGATACCACCGAGTCGGCCGTGGACCACCTGCTGGCCGAACTCCTCGCAGACGTCGAGTTCCTGCACGGCCTGCATCCCATCGAGGGGTTCGGCGTGCGGGACCCCTGGGAGCAGCCCAAGTCCGTTCACGAGGCCGACGACATGGCCGCCCGGGCACGCGAGCACGTCGGGTATACAGCAACGGAACCCGTAAAGGACCTCCAGGCGCACCTGGCCACTGCTGGCCTGCTCCTGTTCTCCCGCAACTTCGGCGTGGACGCCGCTGACGCGGGAACGGTGCTCCTCGCCGAGGGCGGCATCTCCCTGGTGAATTCCACCCCCAAGGTCGGGCGACGCCGCCTCTCCGCCGTGCACGAGCTTGGGCACTACCTACTTGCCGATGAATACACGGTGGACTGGCGCACCGCCCACACCGGCCCGGACATCGAGGGTCGCCTCGATCGGTTCGCTCGAGCATTTCTCCTGCCAGCAGCTGTCCTTTTACAGGAATGGCCCGCCGCAGCTCACTCAGGCGATGTCCGCACTGCCGCTGTGAAGATCGCCGGCACCTACCTGGTGGACATGTCGACCCTGGCCCGCCGACTCCACGACCTGGAATTGGTGGACGCTTCCACGGCAAACGACATCCGCGCTGTGCAGACCACGCAGACGGACATCATCACCCACGATCTGTACCCGTCTGACGAGATGGCAGGCACTACCCAGCCCCGGGTGTACCAGAAGCACGTCATCGCGCTGTTCGAGGCCGAGAAGCTCTCGCGTGAACGCACACTCGACCTCTTGGATGGGACTTTCGACGACGACGACCTTCCGGACCTTCCCCCACGTCAGGAACAGGAGATCTGGGAGTACGTCTCGTGACCGCCGTTCCGGAGACCTACGTCTTCGATACGGGACCACTGCGCCATTTCACCCTGAAAGGATGGCTCGGTGTGCTCAAGTTCCTGACAGCCGGCCATGCCGTGATTCCGGAGAGTGTGGAGCAGGAGATCAGGGACCAGCAGTACCAGCACCCAGATCTCCGGCAGATCTTGGACGCCGAATGGATCGTCGTGGACCGCAGCGAGGACCTCGAGTTCCTCGCGGCCTTCGCCCGATACGAGGAGCACCTTGTGGCGGGCGGTCGGAACCGGGGCGAATGCGGCGTTCTAGCCCTCGGTCGGACGCACGGGTATCGCATCGTGATCGACGACAACGTGCCCCGCGTCCTGGCCAAGCGCGAGAAGCTCGAGTGCACCGGCACCCTCGGGTTGCTCTGTGAGGCGATCCGCAAGGAGCAACTCACCGTTCCCATGGTTGAGAGCCTCGCTGACGATCTCATCATGGGCGATTACCGGCTTCCCTTCGGCCCAGGGGGATTCAAGTGCTGGGCCGAACAACAGGGACTCCTGGGATAAGCCCTTAGCTGGTGTCGTGCTGCAATCGGACTGATCGCGCCGTTCCGGCTTCACCGCACGACACCAACCACATGGCGTTGCCCGGATTGTCTCCCGCCTGATCCATACGATCGTCGGCCGGCACAGGACGACGACGGTGCTCCTCACCTGAGCCGAGGCGACCGGGCCCGACCCGCAGGCCGCCCCCTCCACACACAGAGTGGTCACGACACGCCGTCCCGTGCAGACGCACGCGGCATGTCGTGACCACTCTGTGGCGTCTGACCACTCTGTGGCGTCAGTGCCCCTCGGCCTCGGCGCCCTCGGACTCCTCGGCCAGGTCCTGCGGCTCGGCATCGGCGGATACGCCCGCGAGCGCCTCCGCCACGGCGGCCAGCACGGACCCGTCGCGCAGGGCCTGCTCGGCGGCGGCCAGCTGCGGGGCCATGTACTGGTCCGGGCCGGGGCCGGGGACGCCGGCCTCGCGGATCACGCGGACGGCGGCACCGGTCGCGGCGGAGGGCTGCAGCGGCGCGCGCAGCTCGATCGCGCGAGCGGCGGCCACGAGCTCGACGGCGAGCACACGGCGGAAGTTCTCCACGGCCGAGCGCAGCTTGCGGGCAGCATGCCAGCCCATGGAGACGTGGTCCTCCTGCATCGCGGAGGACGGGATGGAGTCCACGGACGCGGGCACGGCCAGGCGCTTCATGTCCGAGACGAGCCCGGCCTGCGTGTACTGGGCGATCATCATGCCGGAGTCCACGCCCGGGTCGTCCACGAGGAACGCGGGCAGCCCGTGCGAGCGGGCCGGGTCCAGCATGCGGTCGGTGCGGCGCTCGGACATGCTCGCGACGTCGGCCACCGGGATGGCCAGGAAGTCCAGCACGTACGCCACGGGCGCCCCGTGGAAGTTGCCGTTCGAGCTCACCCGGCCGTCGTCGAGCACCACCGGGTTGTCCACGGTGGCGGCGAGCTCGCGCACGGCCACGGTGCGCACGTACGCGAGGGTGTCGCGCAGGCCGCCGGCCACCTGCGGGGCGCAGCGCAGCGAGTAGGCGTCCTGCACGCGGGAGTCGCCCTCCTTGTGGCTGGCCACGATCGGCGAGCCCGCCAGGATCCTCAGCATCCGGTCGGCGGAGGTCGCCTGGCCCGGGTGGGGGCGCAGCGGCAGGTGCAGCTCCGGCACGAACACGCGGTCGGTGCCGAGCAGCGCCTCCACGGACATCGCGGCGGTGAGGTCCACGGTGTCGGCGAGCTCCTCGAGGTCGGCCAGCGCCATGATCAGCATGCCGAGCATGCCCTCGGTGCCGTTGACGAGGGCCAGGCCCTCCTTCTCCCGCAGCTCGACCGGCTCGATCCCGGCCTCGGCGAGCGCCTCGCCGGCCGGACGCAGCGCGCCGTCAGTCCCGACGACGTCGCCCTCGCCCATCAGCGCCAGGGCCACGTGGGAGAGGGGGGCGAGGTCACCGGAGCAGCCCAGGGAGCCGAACTCGCGCACGGCGGGGGTGATGCCCGCGTTGAGCATGGCCACGAAGGTCTCGACCACCACGGGGCGCACGCCCGTGCGGCCGGAGGCCAGCGTGGTGGCCCGCAGGAACATCAGCGCGCGGACGACCTCGCGCTCCACCACGGGGCCCATGCCGGCGGCGTGGGAGCGGATCAGGGACTTCTGCAGCTGCGCGCGGGACTCGAGCGGGATGTGCTTGTCCGCGAGCGCGCCGAAGCCGGTGGAGACGCCGTAGGTGGGGGTCTCGGCCTCGGCCAGCGCCTCGACGTGGCGGCGCACCGCGCCGACGGTCTCGAGCACGTCGTCGGCGAGCACCACGCGGGCGTCGTGGCGGGCCACGGCGACGACGTCGTCCAGGGTGGCCCCGGACGTGCCGAGCGTGACGGTGGCGGGAGGGGTGGTCATGGTGATGCGTTCTCCTTGCTGTCGGTCGATCAGACGGCCCGGCGGCCGGCACGCCAGACCGCATGGGTCAGCGGCATGCCGGGGCGGTAGGCCAGGTGGATGGCGGCGGGGGCGTCGAGCACGTGCAGGTCGGCGCGCTTGCCGACCTCGAGGCTGCCGACGCGGTCCTGCGCCCGCAGGCCGATGGCCCCGCCGAGGGTGGCGGCGCGCACGGCCTCGGCGAGGGTCAGGTGCATCTGCAGCACGGCGGTGCCCACGTTGAAGTTCATGGACGTGGTGTAGCTGGTGCCCGGGTTGCAGTTCGAGGCCAGGGAGACCTCGATGCCGGCGTCGAGCAGGCGGCGCGCGGGCGCCAGCGGGGCGCGGGTGGACAGGTCGCACGCGGGCAGGCAGCCGGCCACGGTGCCGGGCGTGCCGGTGGCCGAGGCGCGGTCCCAGCCGGTCCAGGTGCCGGCGAGGGCCTCGACGTCCGCGTCGGAGAGGTGGTTGACGTGGTCCACGGAGGCGGCGCCGAACTCCACGGCCACGCCCACGCCCGGGCCCTGCTCGATCTGGTTGCCGTGCAGGCGCACGCCCAGTCCCGCCGCCACGCCCGCGGCGAGCACGCGGCGAGTCTGCTCGGCGTCGAAGGCGCCGGCGTCGCAGAACACGTCCACCCAGCCCGCGTGCTCCCGCACGGCCTCGAGCATCGGTCCGACGACGTCGTCGAGGTAGTCCTCCGCGTCCCGGCCCGGGGGCACGAGGTGGGCGCCGAGGAAGGTCACCTCGTCCACGAGGCCCTCCTCGCGCAGCCCGGCCAGCAGGCGCGCGTGGCGCGCCTCCTCCTCCACGGTGAGCCCGTAGCCGGTCTTGGTCTCGAGGTAGGTGGTGCCGCCGGCCACCGCGTCGGCCACCCGGCCGCGGACCAGCTCGGCCAGGCGGTCGTCCGAGGCGGCACGGGTGGCGGAGGTGGTCACGCCGATGCCGCCGGCCGCGTAGGACTCGCCCGCCATGCGGGCCTCGAACTCCGCGGAGCGGTCCCCGTCGAACACGAGATGCGTGTGGGAGTCCACCCAGCCGGGCAGCACGGCGCGGCCCTCGACGGACACCCGGTCGTCCGCCTCCGGGGCGTCCGCGGCGGCGCCGATCCAGGCGATGCGCTCGTCCTCGACGACGACGGCCGCGTCCGTGAGCACCCGCCCCTCGGGGTCGACGGTGGTCAGCTCGGCGATGTCGGTGATGAGCGTGGAGCGCATGGGGGCCTCTCTGCGGGACGGACGGGGGTGGGGCGGGGTGGGGCGGTGGGGTGGGCCTCAGGTGAGCGCGGCCACCAGGTGGGCCAGCGGCGTGGCCAGCACGATGGTGAGCGCCACGCGCTCGACCCAGATCACCAGGAGGTGCCACATCTTCACGGGGATGTCCGTGGCCAGGATGGCAGGAACCACCGCGGAGAAGAAGATGATCGCGGAGACGCAGACGACGCCGATCACGAACCGGGCGACGAGGTCCTCGTGACCGGCCGCCATCGTGGCCGGGATGAACATCTCGGCGATCGAGGTGGCGGAGGCCGAGGCCAGCAGGCCGGGGTCGGAGTAGCCGAGCGCCCAGAACAGCGGGTAGAAGATCACGCCGATCCACTCGAACACGGGCGTGTAGGTGGCCAGGACCAGGGCGATCAGGCCCACGGACATGATGGAGGGCAGGATCTGGAGCACCATCACGAGGCCGTCCCGGAAGTTGACCCAGATGTTCTTCGGCAGGGACGGGGCCTCGGCGAGGGTCTGCTCGGCGGCGCGCAGGGCCACGCGGAAGCGGTCCCGGGTGACGGCCTGCTCGGGCGAGTGGGTGACGCCCGGGTAGCACTCGTCCGGGATGCGGCTCAGCGGCGGGATGCGCACCGTGATGGCGGTGACCGCGAACGTCACCGCGAGGGTGCCGAAGAAGTACCAGAGCCAGATGTCCATCAGGCCCAGCGTCTTGGCCACGATCACCATGAAGGTCGCGGACACCGTGGAGAAGCCGACGGCGATGATCGCCGCCTCGCGGGCCGTGTAGCGGCCGCCGGTGTACATGCGGTTCGTCAGCAGCAGGCCCAGGGCGTAGGAGCCCACGAAGGAGGCGACGGCGTCGACGGCGGCGCGGCCGGGCACGCGCCAGATCGGCCGCATGGCCGGGCGCAGGTAGACGCCCACGAACTCCATGAGGCCGTAGCCGATCACGAGGGCCAGGAAGACGCCGCCGATGGGGACGATCAGGCCCACGGGCACCACGAGCTTGTCCATCAGGAACGGGCCGATGCTCTCGTCCAGGATCCAGCTCGGGCCCACGCCGAACACGACCATCGCCGAGGCGACCAGGCCGAGCACGGCGAGGAAGGCGAAGACCGTCCGGGTGGTGCTGGTGCGCCAGCGGCCCGAGGCGAACGGGTACACGGCGCCGGCGGCGATGATGGCCATGCCCACCCAGCGGTCGGCCGGGCCGAGCAGCCCGCGCACCCAGGTCACCAGGTGGTCCAGCGGGATGGAGCTCGCCCCGTTGATCGTGACGGGCACGAAGAACATGACGATGCCGATCGCCGAGTAGACGATCATGCGCCAGCGCGCCGGCGGGCGGGGCGCGTCGGCCTCGATCGCGGCCATCGCGGTGGTGTCGGTGTGCAGCTCGTGGTCTGCGGGGCGGGACGAGTCCATCGTGGTGTCCTTTCGATCGCGAGCCGGACGGGCGTCCGCCCGTCCGGCTCGCGGCGGTGAAGCCGTCGGACGGCGACGGCGCGGCGGCACCGTCGCCGTCCGACGACGTGACCGGGGTCAGTCCCGGATCGTGGCCTCCATGGGCACACGGACGCCGCGCTCGGCGGCGACCTCGACGGCGCGGGAGTAGCCGGCGTCGACGTGGCGGATGACGCCCATGCCGGGGTCGTTGGTGAGCAGCGCCTCGAGCTTGGCCGCGGCCAGCTCGGTGCCGTCGGCAACGCCCACCTGGCCGGCGTGGATGGACCGGCCGATGCCGACGCCGCCGCCGTGGTGGATCGACACCCAGGTGGCGCCGGAGGAGGTGGCGGTCAGGGCGTTCAGCAGCGGCCAGTCGGCGATCGCGTCGGAGCCGTCCAGCATGGACTCGGTCTCGCGGTACGGGGAGGCCACGGAGCCGGAGTCGAGGTGGTCGCGGCCGATCACGATCGGCGCCTTGACCTTGCCCTCGGCCACGAGCTGGTTGAAGAGCAGGCCGGCCTTGTGGCGCTCGCCGTAGCCCAGCCAGCAGATGCGGGCCGGCAGGCCCTCGAACTCCACGAACTCGGCGGCGCCGTCGAGCCAGCGGTGCAGGTGCTCGTTCTCGGGGAACAGCTCCTTCAGGGCCTCGTCGGTCACGCGGATGTCCTCCGGGTCGCCGGAGAGCGCGGCCCAGCGGAACGGGCCGAGGCCCTCGCAGAACAGCGGGCGGATGTAGGCCGGGACGAAGCCCGGGAACTCGAACGCGCGGGAGTAGCCGGCCTTGCGGGCCTCGTCGCGGATGGAGTTGCCGTAGTCGAACACCTCGGCGCCGATGTCCTGGAAGCCGACCATGGCCTCGACCTGGCGGGCCATGGACTCCTGGGCCTTCTTGGTGAAGGTGTCCGGGTCGGCCTCGGCCTCGGCGTGCCAGTCCTTCTCGTCGATCTCGATCGGCAGGTAGGACAGCGGGTCGTGCGCGGAGGTCTGGTCGGTGACGATGTCGATCTCGACGGTGCCGGCCTTCTGGCGCTCGAGCAGCTCGGGGAACACCTCGGCGGCGTTGCCCACGAGGCCCACGGAGACGGCCTCGCCGTCGCGCTTGGCCTGCATGACGCGCTCGACGGCCTTGTCGATGTCCGTCTCCACCTCGTCCAGGTAGCGCTTGCCCATGCGACGGCGCAGGCGGTCCTCCGAGACGTCCACGATCAGGCAGACGCCGCCGTTGAGGGTGACGGCCAGGGGCTGGGCGCCGCCCATGCCGCCGCAGCCGCCGGTGAGGGTGAGGGTGCCCTGGAGGGAGCCGTCGTAGCGCTTGCGGCCGATCGCGGCGAAGGTCTCGTAGGTGCCCTGCAGGATGCCCTGGGTGGCGATGTAGATCCACGAGCCGGCGGTCATCTGGCCGTACATCATCAGGCCCTCGGCCTCGAGCTTGCGGAACTCCGGCCACGTGGCCCAGTCGCCCACGAGGTTGGAGTTGGCGATCAGCACGCGCGGGGCCCACACGTTGGTCTTGACGACGCCGACCGGCTTGCCGGACTGCACCAGGAGGGTCTCGTCCTCCTCGAGGTCCTTGAGGGTGGCGACGATGGCGTCGTAGGCCTCCCAGGAGCGGGCCGCGCGGCCGGTGCCGCCGTAGACGACGAGGTCCTCGGGACGCTCGGCGACCTCGGGGTCCAGGTTGTTCATGAGCATCCGCAGCGGGGCCTCGGTCTGCCAGGACTTGGCGGACAGCTCGGTGCCGCGCGGGGCGCGGATGGTGCGGGACGGGTCGTGCTGGGTGAAGCCCACGGCCATGGCAGTTCCTCTCGACGGGGTGCGTGCGCCGCCGGGACGAGTGGCCCCTGTGATTTCACGGCTCGGCATGCACTTTCCGAACATTGAAACAGTGACTCGGCTCACGCGCAAGCCCGATCCGTGTGTCCCGCACCCGTTACGCTCCCTGTCATGACCACCACCCCCACCGCCTCGACGCGCACCGTGGACCGGGCCCTGGACCTGCTCGCCGCCGTCACCGAGCAGCCCCGGCTGAGCCTGACCGAGGCCGCCCGTGCCACGGAGCTGCCGGCGTCCACGGCGCTGCGCCTGCTGCGCAGCCTCGAGGGATCCGGCTTCGTGGCCCGCGACGACGACGGCGCCTACCGCCCCGGCGTGCGCCTCATCCAGCTCGGGGCGCGGGCCTTCTCCCGGGACTCGCTCGTGCAGCTGGCCCGCGGGCCGATGGACCACGTCGTGGCCGCCACGGGCGAATCCGTCTACCTCTCGGTGACGACCCCTCCGGACTCCGCCGTCTACCTGGCGATCGTGGAGGGCACGCACTCCGTCCGCCACACGAACTGGGTCGGACGCACCGTCCCCCTGGCGGGCACGGCCGTGGGCGACGCCCTGCGCGGCAGCGTGGCCGCGGGGGACTACACGCTGCGCACCCGTTCCGTGGAGAAGGACGTCACCTCGCTGTCCGCCCCCATCAGCGTGGCGGGCACGGTGGTCGGTGCGCTCAGCACGCTCGTGCCGGCCTACCGCTGCACGGACGAGCTGGCGGACCGGTGCGGGGCGGCCCTCGTCGCCGCCACCGGCGAGCTCGCGCACCTGCTCGGGGCGGCCGACACTCCCAGGGAACGCCCAGCCGACTCCCCTGGAAAGCCCAAGGCGAGTTCGTAGGCTGAAGCCACCTCATCGAAGGTGCGAGTGATGACGGAGAAGGCCCCGGGCCCGGCGAGAGCCGGAACCGGGGCCTTTCTCTGCGGCCGGCGCCCGAGGCGCCGGTTGCGGGGATCAGCGGCGGGAGGAGACGACGCCCGCCCAGAGGCCGCCGAGCAGGCCGGCCACCGGCAGCATCCAGAACAGGTGCACGCCCGACCCGTAGAGGACGGTGTTGGAGAACACCGCGAACAGGCCCACGGCACCGAGGAAGCCACCGACCACGCCACCGACCACGTAGCGCACGACGGAGCGGGCGGCCCCGCCCATCAGCAGCACGACCAGGTAGCCGGCCGCGCCCGCCAGGGCGCCGCCCACCAGGCCGAACATGAACGACTGCACCAGCACGACCCAGCCGTGGCCGGTCTCGCCCAGCGCCACGGAGCCGTTGGGATCACCCAGGCCGCCGGTGAGCACGCGCACGACGTCGCCGATGATCACGACGAGCACCGAGAGGAGGATGACGCGGTTGGTGAAGCCCCAGCCGTCCACCGGGCGCAGCGGCTCGAGCACCTCCTCCTCCACCACGGCGTGGCGCACGGGGCGGGCCGGGGTGGTGTGGGCGTTCGCGGTGTGGGGCTGGACGGCGTGGCTGCCGTCGGCGTTGATGGTCATCTCTGATCTCCCGTCCCGCCCCGGGCGGGGCGCGTTCCGAGCGCCGGGGCGCCCGTCTGGTTGCACGTCTGACGTGATTTTAGGCTTTTCCCAGCCCGAGGGGGTAATGGTGACCCGTCCGCCGGGCGGGGACGGCTCAGAGGACGTCAGTGCGGCGGTTGGCGAGCGAGGGGAGGAACTCCCGGACCTCGTCGATGCGCTCGCGGGTGACCTCCGCGGTCGCCACGGCCTCCCGCTCGTCGGCGAGCTCGGCGACGGGCAGCGCCAGCGGGTCCACGATCATCGAGTGGCCCACGGTGCCGTCCGAGCACGTGTCCGCCGCGGCCACCCACACGGTGTTCTCCACCGCGCGGGCCTTGAGCAGGGTGCGCCAGTGCTCCACCTTGTGCTCGCCGGAGAACCACGCCGCGGGGATCACGAGCACGTCCGCGCCCTCCACCGCGAGACGCCGGGACAGCTCGGGGAAGCGCAGGTCGTAGCAGGTGAGCAGGCCCAGGCGGAGCCCGCCGAGCTCGATCGCCGCGACGCCGCCGTCGCCGGGGGTGATCCGGTCCGACTCGCGGTGCGCGAACGCGTCGTAGAGGTGGAGCTTGCGGTACGCACCCAGCCGGGCGCCGTCCGCGCCCACCGCCAGCAGCGTGTTGTAGGGACGCCGGTCCGGTCCCGGCTCGTAGCCGCCCGCGACGACGGCGATCCCGTGCTCCCGCGCCAGCGCGGCCAGGCCCGCGGCGAACGGCTCCCAGGCCGCGGCGACGGCGTCGGGGAACTCCTCCCCCACCTCGCGGGCCCCGAGCATGGCCTCCTCGGGCAGCACCAGGAGGTCCGCCCCCTCGCCCGCGGCGCGGGCGGCGAGGCGGGCCATCACGGCCAGGTTCTCCTCGGCGTCGCCCACGGGCCCGAACTGTCCGACGCTGATCCTCATGCCCCCAGGGTAGCCAGGCCCCTGCCGGTGGCCGTCAGCCCTGGTCAGCGCTGGGGCCAGCCGCCACGCTGGAAGCCGGGCACGACGTCGGCCCGCATCGGCCGCCGTCGTCCTCCGCCCCGGATCCGCGCGGCACCGCGCGGCACGTCGACACCACAGGAGCAGACGCGATGACCACCCAGCAGCCCGACATCCCCGGCACGCCGGGGCCGATCACCCCCGACCTCGAGGAGCACACCGCCCTCACCCACCCGGACCAGCCCGTGGCCGTGCCGGCCCCGGACCAGCGCGGTCCGGCACAGGTCTCCCCCACCGGCCAGGACACCGGCGCCGACCCCGCGACCGCCGCGCAGGGCTGCCCGTACCTGACCACCGCGCACGGCGTCCGCCTGCAGGACTCGGACCACTCGCTCAAGGCCGGCCGCCGCGGCCCCACCCTGCTGCAGGACCACCACCTGCGGGAGAAGCTCAGCCACTTCGACCACGAGCGCATCCCCGAGCGCGTGGTCCACGCCCGCGGCGCCGGCGCCCACGGCGTGTTCCGCGGCTACGGCACCGCCGCGAAGATCAGCCGGGCCGGGCTGTTCGCCAAGGACAAGGAGACGGAGGTGTTCGTCCGCTTCTCCACCGTGGCCGGCTCCCGCGGCTCCATGGACCTGGCCCGTGACACCCGCGGCTTCGCCACCAAGTTCTACACGGATGAGGGCACGTGGGACCTGGTGGGCAACAACATCCCCGTGTTCTTCGTGCAGGACGCCATCAAGTTCCCGGACGTGGTGCACTCGGTGAAGCCGCACCCGGACCGCGAGATCCCGCAGGCGCAGTCCG
Source organism: Micrococcus sp. KRD077 (assembly GCF_017168505.1). Taxonomy (NCBI): domain Bacteria; kingdom Bacillati; phylum Actinomycetota; class Actinomycetes; order Micrococcales; family Micrococcaceae; genus Micrococcus; species Micrococcus sp. KRD077. Next base: position 20,748 of record NZ_JABFAZ010000008.1, read on the forward strand.
CGCACGACACGTTCTGGGACTTCGTGTCCCTGCACACCGAGGCGCAGCACCACACCCTGTGGAACATGTCCGACCGCGGCATCCCGCGCTCCTACCGCATGATGGAGGGCTTCGGCGTCCACACCTACCGCCTGGTCGCGGCGGACGGCTCCACCGTGCTGGTCAAGTTCCACTGGAAGCCGATGCTCGGCGTGCACTCCGTGACCTGGGAGGAGGCGCTGCTCACCAACGGCATGGACCCGGACTTCCACCGGCGTGACCTCGCCGACGCGATCGAGGCCGGCGCCTTCCCCGAGTGGGAGCTCGGCGTGCAGGTGTTCGAGGACAACGAGGAGCAGATGTTCGAGGGCATCGACCTGCTCGACCCCACGAAGCTGGTCCCGGAGGAGCTCGCCCCCGTGCAACCCCTCGGCCGCATGACGCTGAACGCCAACCCGTCCAACTACTTCGCGGAGACGGAGCAGGTGGCCTTCAACCCGGCCAACCTCGTGCCCGGCATCGACGTCACCAACGACCCGCTCCTGCAGGGCCGCCTCTTCTCTTACCTGGACACGCAGCTCACCCGCCTCGGCGGGCCGAACTGGAACCAGCTGCCCATCAACCGCCCGCACGCCCCGGTCAACGACATGCTGCGTGACGGCTTCCACCAGAGCGCCGTGCATCGCGGCGTGGCGCCGTACCGGCCCAACTCGCTCGACGGCGGCCTGCCGTACGAAACCCCCGCGGACGACCACGCGTTCATCGAGCACCCGGAGCCGCTGCCGGCCTCGGTGAAGGAGCGCGCGCACGCCGCCTCCTTCGACGACCACTTCTCGCAGGCGCGCCTGTTCTTCCTCTCCCTCTCCGAGGTGGAGCGCGAGCACGTGGCGCAGGCGTACACGTTCGAGCTGGGCAAGTGCTACGAACAGACCATCCGCGAGCGCCAGCTGGCCCACCTCGCCGCGATCGACACGCGACTGGCCCAGCAGGTCGCGGACGGCCTGGGCATCCCCGTTCCCGCGCCGACCGAGACCCCGGCCGAGGTGCAGCCCTCCCCCGTGCTGTCCCAGATCGGCGGCGCGTGGCCGCTCGACGGCCGTCAGGTCGGCGTCGTGGTGGGCGAGTCCGTGGACGAGAAGGAGCTGGACGCCCTCGTGCAGGGCATCCACGGTGCGGGCATGGTCCCGCTGGTCATCGCGCCGAAGGGCGGCCCCGTGGCCGGGGAGATCGTGGCCCAGCGGACCTACCTGACCGCCGCGTCCATCGAGCTGGATGCCGTGGTCGTGGCCTCGCCGGCGGCCCCCGCCGCCGACGCCGCCCCCAGCCTGGACCAGAAGGCCGGCGCCGCCGACTCCGAGGCGGTGGACCCGCGCGTCGTCAAGGTGCTGCAGGAGATGTGGCGCCACTCCAAGGCGATCCTCGCCCTCGAGCCGGCGGAGGCCGTCCTCGCGGCCGCCCAGGTGTCCGGCAAGGGCGTCGAGTCCGCGGCGGACGGCGCCTCCGCCGTCAGCCGGCTGACGGAGCTGCTGCCCGCGCACCGCGTGTGGGACCGCTTCCCGACCACCGGCCGCCTGGCCGACTGACTCGGCGGACCCCCGGGCGCTTTCGAACGTGAGATAGGGCCTATCTCACGTTCGAAAGCGCCCATTCGCCCTCTTTCACGTTCGAAAACGCGGGCCGGGGTGGGCC
>NZ_JABFAZ010000008.1:22515-30047 GCF_017168505.1 Micrococcus sp. KRD077
GGGTCAGTCCTCGATGAGGTCGCGGACCTGGACCACCTGGTCGCGGCCCGGGCCCACGCCGATCGCGGAGATCCGGCACCCGGAGAGCTTCTCGAGGGCCTCCACGTAGCGCTGGGCGTTCAGCGGCAGATCCGTGAACGCGCGGGCGCCCGAGATGTCCTCGGTCCACCCGTCGAAGAGCTCGTACACCGGCTTCGCGTGATGGAACTCGGTCTGGGTCATGGGCATGCGGTCGTGGCGCACGCCGTCCACCTCGTAGGCCACGCACACCGGGATCTTCTCGATGCCGGTGAGCACGTCCAGCTTGGTGAGGAAGTAGTCCGTGAAGCCGTTGATCCGCGCGGCGTAGTGGGCCATGACGGCGTCGTACCAGCCGGTGCGCCGCGGGCGGCCGGTGTTCACGCCGAACTCGCCGCCGGTGGTGCGCAGCTGCTCGCCCATCTCGTCGAAGAGCTCCGTGGGGAACGGGCCGGCGCCGACGCGCGTGGTGTAGGCCTTCACGATGCCGATGGTCCGGGAGAAGCGGGTGGGGCCGATGCCCGCGCCCACGGCCGCGCCGCCGGCGGTCGGGTTGGACGAGGTCACGAACGGGTAGGTGCCGTGGTCCACGTCCAGGTAGGTGGCCTGGCCGCCCTCCATGAGCACCACCTTGCCCTCGTCCAGGGCGTCGTTGAGCAGGTTCACGGAGTCCACGACCATGGGGCGCAGGCGGTCCGCGTAGCCCAGGAAGTACTCGGCGATCTCGTCCACGGTGACGGCGCGGCGGTTGTAGAGCTTCACCAGCAGCTCGTTCTTCTGCCGCAGGGCGCCCTCGATCTTCTGGCGCAGGATCGACTCGTCGAAGATGTCCTGCACGCGGATGCCCAGGCGGGCCACCTTGTCCATGTAGGTGGGGCCGATGCCGCGGCCGGTGGTGCCGATCGCGCGCTTGCCCAGGAACCGCTCGGTCACCTTGTCCATGGTCTGGTGGTACGGCGCCACGAGGTGGGCGTTGGCGGAGATCTTCAGGTGCTCGCACGAGTGGCCGCGGGACTCGAGCCCGTCGATCTCCTCGAACAGCGCCTCCAGGTTCACCACCACGCCGTTGCCGATCACCGGCACCGCGTTGGGCGAGAGGATGCCGGCGGGCAGCAGCTTGAGCTCGAACTTCTCCCCGTTGACGACGACGGTGTGCCCGGCGTTGTTGCCGCCGTTCGGCTTGACGACGTAGTCCACTCGCCCGCCCAGCAGGTCGGTGGCCTTGCCCTTGCCCTCGTCGCCCCACTGGGCTCCGACGATCGCGATCGCTGGCATCTGCATCTCTCCTCAGGGCCGCGGGTCGTCCCGGACCGGCCCGTACATGGAAAACGCCCCCTTGCGGTGCGCACGGAGGCCGTACCCCCGAATCCTACCAGCGTGACGGATGCCACCCTCTGGCTACGCTGGCGCCATGAGCACCGCAGCGCCCGGCACCCAGCACTCGGAGTTCGCCTCCCCGACCCCCACCCGCAAGGGCCCGAGCGTGGGCACGTGGCGCCCCTGGGCCGTGCTGCCGTGGGCGCTGGCCCTCCTCGCCCTGCCCCTGATCGCGCTCGCCCTGCGCTCCAACTTCGGCGCGAACGGCTGGATGACGGTCATCTACATGGTCTTCGGCGCCCTGCCCCACGAACTCGTCCTCATGGTCCTGGTGGGAAGCCTGTTCCTCCTGCCCCGCGTGAACCCGCAGGATGAGCAGCGGGGCGGCATCCGGCTGGGGCGCCTGCTGCACACGCTGCTGGGCGTCTCCTGGGGGTCCTTCGCGCTGGCCGCGATCATCTTCCCCGACGGCGGCGACCACCCGGACTCCGGCGCCACGACCCCGGTGCTCATGGACCTGCTCGGCACGAGCACCGCGATGGACGTCGGCATCGTGGGCGGCCTCGCCCTCGTGGCCGTCAGTGCGCTCACCGGTCTCGCGGTGATCGTGGTGTGCGTGGTGCGGCGGATCCGCGCCGTTCGCTGAGCACGCTCCCGACGACGGCGGTCAGCGCGGGTTCAGGCGTTGGCGGGCTCGGCCGTGCCCGCGCCCCGGCGGCGCAGCTCGGGCTTCACGGTGCCCTCGGCGCCCGTGTCGGGGCAGGCGTCCTCCGCAGCTCCGGCCGCACCGGAGCCGCACGGGCCGGCGTCGTCCGTGCCGCCGCAGCAGCCGCCGGCCGAGGCGCCGTCGTCGGCCGCGGCCTGCTGCGCACGCTCCTCGGCGCCGAGCACGGTGAAGCCGGCGTCGGCGATCATCTGCAGGTCCGCCTCGGCGTCCTGGCCCTCGGAGGTGAGGTAGTCGCCGAGGAAGATCGAGTTGGCCACCTGCAGGCCGACCGGCTGCAGGGAGCGCAGGTGCATCTCGCGGCCGCCGGCGATACGCAGCTCCTTGTCCGGGCACGCCAGGCGGACCATGGCGAGGATCCGGAGACACTCGAGGGGCGTGAGCTGCTGGTGGCCCTGCAGCGGGGTGCCGTCGAAGGGCATGAGGAAGTTGACGGGGATGGAGTCGGAGTCCAGGTCGCGGAGCGCGAGGACGGCCTCGACGAGCTGCTCGTGCGTCTCCCCCATGCCCGCGATCAGGCCACTGCAGGAGGACAGGCCGGCGGCGCCGGCCCGCTGCACGGTGTCCACGCGCTGCTCGTAGGTGTGGGAGGTGCAGATGGACTCGTAGTGGGACTCGGCCGTGTTGAGGTTGTGGTTGTAGGCGTCGACGCCGGCGTCCTTGAGCTTCTCGGCCTGGCCGTCCTTGAGGAAGCCGAGACACGCGCACACCTCGACGTCCGGGTGCTGGGCCTTGAGGTCGCCGACCATGCCGGCCACGCGGTCGACGTCGCGGTCCGTGGGGCCGGTGCCCGAGGCGACCATGCACACGCGCGAGGCGCCGCCGGCGATGCCCAGACCCGCCTGGCGGACGGCCTCCTCCGGCTTGAGCCACGTGTAGCGCAGGATCTCGGCCTCGGTGCCGAGCCGCTGGGAGCAGTAGGTGCAGTTCTCCGGGCAGAGGCCGGTCTTGAGGCTGACCAGGTAGTTGACCTTGACGGTGCGGCCGAAGTGCTTCTCGCGCAGGCGCGAGGCCGCCGCGACGATGCGGAACGTGTCCGCGTCCGGGGCGTCCAGCACAGCGACGGCCTCCTCAGCGGTAAGCACGTGGCCCGCCTCGATGCGGTCCACGAGGGCCTCGGGGTCGAGGGCGGCGGCGGGGCGGGGGTCGACTACTCTCGTGGGCTCGGAGATGTTTATAAGAGACAGGGGGAGTCCTGGGTGGCGGTCATGCGGGCCTCTCCGGTGGGCGGGGCTCGGCCCCGGGTGGTTCTGACTCGAGGGACTCTAACAGTGTTCATTGAACAGTGTTCAGGAGCGGGGGGCCATGACCCCGACGTCAGCGCCCGTGCCGGTCCAGAGGGACCGGCTCGGGCCGAGGCTGCTCCTCGAACGTCGTCGTCGCCGCGAGGATGCCGTGGGCGGCGGCAGCGAGCACCGCGCCGAGCAGACCGGCCACGACCGCCCGGACGCCGGCGTCGTCGATCGCGTTCAGCACCAGCCCCGGAATGACCGCGGCCCCCATCAGCAGCATCACCCACGCGGTGGAGCCGGCTCCGGCGTCAAACACGTTGCGGCGAGCCTGCTCCGCCTCGACCCGGTGATGCACCCCTCGCAAGGCGAGCATCGCCCCGAGGGCCGTGACGGCCACCAGCGTCAAACCCCACCCCAGTCCCAGATCCTGCCGCAGCCCCGCGAACACACCAGCCGAACCCACCAGGGCAGATGCCACACCGATGCGCCACCGCCACTCACGCTCATTCCCCACCCGGCTCACAGCCCCCTGCTGGCACACGGCCCTCGGCGGTGGAGCGGCAGATCATGCGGTCGTGGCCGCCGGGATCACTCCTGCGTAAGGGGCGAATGGAACTCCGAGGCGAGCATCGCGTAGGTGGCGCCATCCACCCAGCCGGGCGTGAGATGCAGAGACTCCTCCTTGAACGTGCCCTCGTGACGCATCCCCACCTTCTCCATGATGCGCAGACTCGGAGCGTTGTCCGCGAAGGCATGAGCCTCCACGCGTCGCACACCCAGATCGTCGAACGCGAAGCCCAGCAGGGCTCGCGCAAGCTCGGTGCCATAGCCCTGCCCGGCCTGGCGCGGATCGATCGTCCAGCCGAGCTCGGCCTGGGCGTCCCGGGCTTCCTCCTGCGGGCCGTCCTGACTCCACGCGTCCTGCACCGCGACCTTCCCGACACCGACGATGACGTCTCCGGCCCGCACGGTGAGGCGGTCCCCCGCCCCGAGGTAGGACTCGCGCAGCGCGTTCTCACTCTCCGGGCGGCCGGAGGTCCACGACCACACCTGCTCGAGACGGCAGAAGCTCCACACGGCGGGCGCATCGAGACCCCGGAACGGAGTGAGGGTCAGCCGGCGGGCTCGCAGCGGGAAGCAGACGCCTCGACTCGCGGCGAGCTCCAGGAGAGGGGTGGCCATGACAGACAGGGTACGAACAAGAGTCCTCGAGTCAGCCCCCGGACAGACCAGTGCCCACACCCTGCGTCGATGCCAGGTCCACGCGGTCTGCCAGGGCCCGTTGACCTCGGGCAGATCCCGCCACGGAGTCCCGCACCTGCACCGGCAGATGATCGCTTCGACCATCGTGTGGACATTCGAGAAGGGTCGACCCTGCCGGCCCGTGCGGTCTGGAGCAGCGGGGCGATCAGCTCCGATCGGGCATCGGAGACGACGTGCAACCGGGACATGGCTCCCCGGATCTCAGCGGGTCCCTGGAGCCATTCTCAGACACGCCCTAGGCCATCTCCAGCGCCGAGGCCCGCCTCACAACAGAGGAGGTCCTCGCTGCTCACTCCGGCCGGGCCGGCCGACGTCGTCGTGGGCTGGGGTGACGGCCTGTCCGGACTGCTGGCGTTCATCACGCAGATGGCGCTCGTGCTCATGCTCGGCCACATCCTGGCGAACACCGGCCCGGTGCGCCGTCTGCTCGCCAGGCTCGCCAGCATTCCCCGCACGCCCCTGGCCGCCTACATCTTCGTGTTCGTGGTGGCGGCGGCGGCCTCCCTCATCACGTGGGGCCTGGGCCTGGTGGTCGGTGCGCTGCTGGCCAAGGAGGTCGCGGCGCAGGCCCGTGAGCGCGGGCTGGTCCTGCACTTCCCGATGCTGGTGGCCGCCGGGTTCTCCGGGTTCGTGGTGTGGCACATGGGGTACTCGGGCTCCGGCCCGCTGACGGCCGCCACCCCCGGTTCGTTCCTCACGGAGAGCCTGGGCGGCCGGACGGTCCCGGTCTCGGAGACCACCTTCTCCTGGTGGAACATCACCGCCGCCGTGGTGACCATGCTCGTCGTGGCCCTGGCCCTGTTCCTCGTCGCCCCGCGCGCCGGGGACCGGATCGTGGAGCTGGAGATCGACGCGCGGGACCGGGACGCCGCGCCCCCATCGGAGATCGAGACGCCGGCGGACCGCCTCGACGCCTCCCGTGCCCCCACGCTCCTCGTCGGCGCCATGCTCGTGGCCTATCTGGTGATGCACTTCGTCGGCGGCGGCACCCTCACCCTGGACATCGTCAACTGGTCCTTCCTCGCGCTGATCCTGCTGCTGGTGCGCAGTCCGCACGAGCTGATCGGCCTCACCCAGTCGGCCGCGTCCAACGTGGGCGAGATCCTGCTGCAGTTCCCCCTCTACGCGGGCATCCTCGGCATGATGACGTCCACCGGCCTGGTGGCGGTGCTCTCGGACGCCTTCGTGGCGATCTCGAACCCGGTGACGTTCGGCCTGCTGGCGTTCCTGGCCGCGGGCCTCGTGAACTTCTTCGTCCCCTCCGGCGGCGGACAGTTCGCCGTGCAGGGCCCGATCATGCTCCAGGCCGGCGACGCGCTCGGCGTGGACCCGGCCATCACCATCATGGCCGTCTCCTACGGCGACCAGTGGACCAACATGATCCAGCCGTTCTGGGCAATCCCCCTTCTGGCGATCGCCGGGCTGAAGATGCGCGACATCCTGGGGTACACCACGGTCGTGCTGCTCGCGTCGGGGCTCGTCTTCGGCGGCACGCTCCTGCTCGTCTCGCTCTGACCCGATCGGCCGATGCCGGACGTGGCAGGACAGACGAAGGGCCCCGGGATCACCGGGGCCCTTCGCCTGTCATCACTCGCACCTTCATCACTCGCACCTCGATGAAGTGGTTCCACCGTACGAACCGAGCATGGGCGCAGCCGTCACGCAGCCTGGCAGTTGCCTGGCAATGGCCGCCTCAGCCCAGGGCACCGCCGGACTCCGCTAGGTAGCACGTGCCGCACAGGGACTCGTAGGTCACCTGGACACCGTCGATCGCCACCTGGTCCCCCTCGAACACGAAGTGCTCGGCGCCCGTGGCCGGGTCAACGACCTTGCGCGTGTTGAACACCGCCTTCCGGCCGCACCGGCAGATGGTCTTCAGCTCCTCGAGGGAGTGCGCCAGCTCCAGCAGCCGCGCGGAGCCCGGGAAGGAGCGGGTGCGGAAGTCGGTGCGCAGTCCGTAGGCGATCACGGGGACGCCGTCGAGCACGGCGATGCGCAGCAGGTCGTCCACCTGCGCCGGCTCGAGGAACTGCGCCTCGTCCACGAGCAGACACGCCATGGGCGGGGCCTCCACGTGCCCCACGAGGGCGTCCGGGTCGTCACCGGTGGCGTGCCGGCGGAACAGCTCCCGCACGTCCGCGCCCGCCGGGACGAGGAAGTCCACGGCGCGGGTCACACCGAGGCGGGAGACGACGTCGCCCTCCCCCTTCACGTCCACCTCCGGCTTGGCCAGCAGCACCCGCTGGCCGCGCTCCTCGTAGTTGAAGGCGGCCTGCAGCAGGCCCGTGGACTTGCCGGAGTTCATGGCCCCGTAGCGGAAGTAGAGCTTGGCCACGGCTCCGCTCAGCCCTGGGCGCGGCCCTGGCCGGCCTCGATCTGCTCTGCGGCCGTGGGGTCCGAGTCCCGCAGGAAGGTGCGGATGCGCTCGACCTCCTCGGACTCCCCGATCCCGGCGGCCGCGCGGCCCAGCGCGTACAGGGCGCGCAGGAAGCCGCGGTTGGGCTCGTGGGCGTACGGCACCGGGCCGGCGCCGCGCCACCCCGCCCGGCGCAGCGCGTCCAGACCCCGGTGGTAGCCGACGCGGGCGTACGCATAGGAGTCCACGGTCCGGCCCTCGGCCCACGCGTCCTCCGCCATGAGCGCCCACACCAGGGAGGACTCGGGCGCCACCGGCACGATGTCCTCGGGCAGGTCACCTGCCTCGAGCCGGGCCAGCACCTCCGGCTCCTCCGGCAGGCGCGTGGCCGGCGGCTCCATCAGGTTCTTGCCGATCAGGGACTCGGACATGGGATGCCTCTTCTCCTCGCGGACGATGCGGTCGCGGCCGAGTCTATCGACGGCGCCGGACGCCGGACGGATCGCCGTCCCCGCGTCCAGGACGGTCCGGTACCGTAGGCGCAGCGTCCGTCCGCAGCCCCACGCTCCCGGGGCCGGGCCGCCGATGCCGTCGAAGGAGCCTCCATGACCCACCCCGCGCC
>NZ_JABFAZ010000079.1:0-2182 GCF_017168505.1 Micrococcus sp. KRD077
GGGCTTGGGCGGGGCCGGCATCGGCTTGGCCGCCGGTTTCGGAGCCGACGACGGCGCGGCCGGCTTGGCGGCGGACCGCGGCTTCGGCGTGGCAGCCGGCGCAGCCGAGGACTGCGGCTTCGGCGTCGCGGCCGGCTTCGGGGACGATGCGGGCGTGGCGCTGGAGGCCGGCTTCGTGGCCGGGCGGGGAGCCGCCGGGGCCGGGGTCTTCGGTGCCTGCTTCGTCTCGGCCGGGGCCGCGGAGGCATTCTCCTGCGTCCGGGCGGCCATGGCCTTCAGCTGCTCGGGGAACGCGTCCCCGACCGAATTCCGCACCGGGGCGGAGTCGGACGCCGCCTTCTGCGCGGCGCGCTCCTTGGCCTCGCGGGCGGCCTGGTCGCGACGCGAACCGCCACCCTGACGCTCGCGGTGGCTCTCGGCCGAGTTCTTGCGCTGGTCCGCGCGCGCATCGGCCTTGGTGCGCAGCGGGCCGACCACCATCACCATGTTGCGGCCGTCCTGGCGCGGCTGCGATTCGACGGTGCCCAGCTCGGCGACGTCCTCGGCGAACTGCTGCAGCAGCTTGATGCCGAGCTCGGGACGCTGCTGCTCACGGCCGCGGAACTGGATGATGGCCTTGACCTTGTCGCCCTGGCTCAGGAACTTCTTGGCGTGGCCGGTCTTGGTCTCGTAGTCGTGCTTGTCGATCTTCAGGCGGAAGCGGACCTCCTTGAGGACCGTGTTCACCTGGTTCTTGCGCGACTCACGGGCCTTCACCGCGGCCTCGTACTTGTACTTGCCGAAATCCATCAGCTTGCACACCGGAGGCTTGGCCGTGGGGGCCACCTCCACGAGATCCAGGTCCGCCTCGGCGGCGAGCCGGAGGGCGTCCTCGACGCGGACGATGCCGACCTGTTCGCCGTTCGGGCCGACCAGGCGGACTTCCGGAACGCGGATACGCTCGTTGATGCGGGGATCGCTGATGGTGGTACTCCTCTGTGCGAGACGACGGGTGATCCCGCGCCCACCGGAGGGACCCTCGGAAACGAGGAAGGCCTCCCCTGCGCGGACGCAGACGGAGGCCTCGACACGGTCCCGTCGGACGGGACCCTCGGTGCGGGGTGCGCGCCACGACGCGGCGGTCCCGACCGGCGACCCGGCAACTCGGCCCGGGGCGAACCGGACATCCTGCTGACGCGGGTGGGAGAGAGGCCTCCACTTTGCTGCTCCTGGCCCGTGCACGCCTGCTCCGGGGTCACCGGATGACGAGGACGTGCGCGGACCACGAGTGGTCTATGGGAAGCTTACCACCATGACAGACGAACGTCAGGCCCAGGACGCCACCCCCATGGACGCCCCCGCCGAGATCCGCGACATCCACGAGGTCCCCGCCGTCGAGGTCATCACGACCACCGCCGTGCACCTGATGACCGCCGCCGCCGTCAAGTGCGGCCTGGCCGACTCCCCCGACGCCCGCGAGCTCATCGATCTCGACGAGGCCCGCAAGCTCATCACGGCCCTCGCCGGGCTGGTCACGGCCGCGGCCCCCGAGATCGGCAGCCAGCACGCCGGCCCGCTGCGCGACGGCCTGCGCTCGCTGCAGCTGGCGTTCCGTGAGGCCTCCCCGTTCCCGGACGCCCCGGGCAAGGGCCCCGGCGAGAAGTTCACCGGCCCGGTGAACTGACCACGCCCCCCGATGACGACGACGGCGCGCCCCCGACCGGGGGCGCGCCGTCGTCGTTGGGGCGGGGCTCAGGCGTCCGTCGAGGCCTCCGGGGCGGGGGTGAGATGCCGGGTGACCGGCGTCGTGAAGAGGGTGAGCAGCGCGACGCCGGAGACCGCGAGCAGCGGCCCACCCAGAGCGGCGGCGTCCACGCTGAAGAGCCACGAGGACAGGAGCACACCGAAGAGCTGGATCGCGACGGCGGCGCCGCGGCTCCACGCCCGACCGCGCAGCAGGGCGACGGCGGTCGCGAGGATCCACAGGGTGAGCAGCGCGTAGATGACGACCAGCATCACGCGGGCGCCGGCCGGGAGCACCCCGTCCGCCGCATGCACCACCGCGTCCACGGCGAGCCAGAGGAGCGCGCCCGCCTCGGCCAGGAGCGCCGCGGCGACCACGAGGACGGCCACCGGCAGGCCCCGGCCGGGGCGGGGCGGGACCGTCGTCGCGCTGTCTCTTATACCCATCTCCGAGCCCACG
>NZ_JABFAZ010000080.1:0-440 GCF_017168505.1 Micrococcus sp. KRD077
AGCGAAAACTACATCGACGCAGATCCAACTAAGAAAACAGCATTTGATAATGCTATCACACAAGCTGAATCTTACTTAAATAAAGATCATGGTACGAATAAAGATAAGCAAGCTGTTGAACAAGCAATTCAAAGTGTAACGTCTACTGAAAATGCTTTGAACGGTGACGCGAACTTACAACGCGCTAAAACTGAAGCAACACAAGCTATCGATAACTTGACACATTTGAATACACCACAAAAAACAGCATTAAAACAACAAGTGAACGCTGCGCAACGTGTATCAGGTGTAACTGATCTGAAAAATAGTGCTACATCACTTGATAATGCGATGGATCAATTAAAACAAGGAATTGCTGATCATGACACAATTGTTGCTGGTGGTAATTACACTAACGCAAGTCCTGATAAGCAAGGTGCTTATACTGATGCATATAATGC
>NZ_JABFAZ010000081.1:0-8671 GCF_017168505.1 Micrococcus sp. KRD077
GGTCTCCTCGGAGGGCGATGCGGAGTCGACGACGGTCTCGGCGCCGGGGCGGGGATGGGGGACGAAGCGGACGCGGGCGCCCGGCGGCAGCTGGGCCGCCAGGCTGAGGTCCGCGCGGGCCACGACGCCGATCACCGGGTAGCCGCCGGTGACCGGATGGTCGGAGAGGAACAGGACGGGCTCACCCGAGGGCGGCACCTGCAGCGCGCCGCGCACGGCGCCCTCGGACTTCAGCTCGCCCTCCCGCACGCGCTCGAGCGGCGCGCCGTCGTCGGGGGCCGTGAGGCGCACCCCGATCCGGTCGGTCTGCTGGCTCACGTCCCAGTCCTGCGTGAACAGGCGCTCCAGGCCCGCCTCGCCGAACCAGTCGTCGCGGGGGCCGGGGACCACGCGCAGCACGGCCACCTGGCCGGGCGCGGGCATGGGGCGCAGCGAGGTCTCCGGGTCCCCCACCGTCGCGACGCCGGCCTCCGCCGAGGCGGGGGCGCCGGCGGCGGTCGGGCTCGCGGCGGAGGCGCCGGCGGCGCCCCTCGCATCCGGGCCGACGCGGCGGGCGAGGCGGTCCCCCGCCGTCAGCGGGGCGGGGCCGAGCCCGGACAGGGTGTCGGTCGAGCGGCTGCCGAGCACGGGCGGCACGTCGATCCCGCCCCGGAGGCCCACGTACACGCGCAGGCCGCCGACCGGCTCGTCCACCGTCAGCGTCTGGCCGTCCAGCACGACGAACGGCGTGCGGGCGGGCACCCGGCGCGTGGCGCCGTCGGCCGCGGTGATCGTCCCGCCGGCCTCGGCGCCGGCCAGGGCCATCACCTGGTGGCCGTGCGCGGTGAGGGTGAGGCCGCCCAGGGCGGTCTCCAGCACCGCCTCGCGTGAGCGGTTGCCCACGAGCCGGTTCGCCTGGCGCGCCGCGTCCCGATCGGCCGCGCCGGACACGACGACGCCGAGGTCGCCCAGGCCCGGGCGGCCCAGGTCCTGGACCAGGGTCAGGAGCCCCGGGTCCACGACGGTGACGCCGCGGCGGCCGGCCACGGACGGGAGGCCGGCCGCGGCGTCGGCGGGCGGGGTGGCGTCGACCGCCGCGTCCGTGCCGGAGGTGACGGACGCCGTCGGGCGCACGGGGACGTAGCGGACACGGTCGCCGGGCTGCAGCAGGGCGGGCTGCTCGCGGCCGAGGTCCCACAGGGCCGCGGTGGTGTGCCCCAGCAGCTGCCAGCCGCCGGGCGAGGTGCGCGGGTAGACGGCAGAGAAGGCCCCGGCGACGGCGACGGCGCCCGCGGGGACGGCCGTGCGGGGCGAGCTGCGGCGGGGCGCCTCGAACGGGGCCGCCTCGGAGGCGCAGTACATGAACCCCGGCGCGAAGCCGCCGAACGCGGCGAACCAGTCGGCCTCGCTATGGGCCCGGATGACGCCGTCGACGCCGAGCCCGGTGAGCCGGCCGACCTCGGCGAGGTCCTCACCGTCGTAGACCACGGGGATCTCGACGACGCGGCCCCCCGTCAGCTCACCGGCGTCGGGGGTGAGAGTGCTGACCCGCGGTGCGGCGTGCTCGGCGGCGGCCTGCGAGGTGAAGGTCACCAGGACGGTCGCGGCGGCGGCCATGACCTGGCGCTGGCCGCGCTCCGGGTGGGCCGTGAGGTGGGCGTGGACGGCCATGACGTCCTCGAGCGAGGCGCACTCGACGAGGAAGCCCTGGGTGCCGACCCAGCGGATCGGGCGGGCCGGCGGCTCGGCGGCGGGGTGATGTGGGGCGCTCATGCGAAGGCCTTGATGGCCACGCCCGCGCCCTCGAGCGCGCGGCGCACGGCCGCGGCCATGGCCACGGCGCCGGGTGTGTCGCCGTGCAGGCAGATGCTCTCGGCGTCGACGCGCACGTCCGTGCCGTCCACCGCCGCGACGACGCCCTCGGTGGCCAGGCGCACCATGCGGGTGGCGACGTCGTCCTCGTCGTGGAGGACCGCACCGGGCTCGCGGCGGGAGACGAGCGTGCCGTCCGGGTTGTAGCCGCGGTCCGCGAAGGCCTCGGCGACGCCGCGCAGCCCCGCAGCGGCCGCCTTGTCCAGGGCGACGGAGCCGGGCAGGAGCAGCAGCGGGAGGTCGGAGCCGAACGCCTTGACGCCGTCGACGACGGCCTGGGCGTGCGCCTCGTGACGGACGATCGTGTTGTAGAGGGCGCCGTGCGGCTTCACGTAGCGGACCCGGCCGCCGGCCGCGCGGGCGAGCGCGTCGAGGGCGCCGATCTGGTAGAGGACGTCATCGGCCAGCTCGGTGGGCGTGCAGTCCAGGAAGCGGCGGCCGAATCCGGCGAGGTCGCGGTAGCCCACGTGCGCGCCGATCGTGACGCCGGCGGCGACCGCGTCACGGCAGGTCTGGGCGATCCCCGAGGGATCGCCCGCGTGGAAGCCGCACGCGACGTTGGCGGAGGAGACGGAGGGCATGATGGCGGCGTCGTCCCCCATCGTCCACGAGCCGAAGGACTCGCCGACGTCGGAGTTCAGGTCGATCTGCGGCGCGTGAGACACAGTGCAGTCCTCTCGGATCGGGCCCGGCTGAGGTGCCGGTCACACAATCTTGAGGCATGAGGGGGGATTGTTCAACAATCCTCGGCGCGTCCTGCTGGCGCTCACCCGCACCACACACCAACGCGGGTTGAATTATCGCGGGTGCCCCAGCCCGGGACCCGCGATAACTCAACCGGCGTTGCGGACCGGGCCGGGCTGAGCAACGTCAGCGCGGCGGTGCGATGGGGCGCTCAGCCCTCGAGCCAGGGCGCGCGGACGCTGGCGGGGGTGAGGTCCGCCGTCGTCGCGGCGCCCATGAGGGACATCGCGACCTCGACCTCCTCCGCGAGCAGCTCGATCACGCGACGCACGCCCTCCTGGCCGCCGGCCATGAGCCCGTAGAGGTACGCCCGGCCGATGAGCGTGAAGTCGGCGCCCAGGGCGAGGGCGGCCACGATGTCCTCGCCGGTCAGGATGCCGGAGTCGAGCACGATCGGCACGTCCGCCCCGGCCTCCTCGCGCACCGCGGGCAACGCCTGCAGGGAGACCGGCGCCCGATCCAGCTGCCGGCCGCCGTGGTTGGACACGACCAGCCCGTCCGCGCCGACGTCGAGCGCCCGCCTCGTGTCCTCCCGCGTGAGGATGCCCTTGACCATCAGCGTGCCGGGCCACACCGAGCGGATCCACTCGAGGTCGCGCAGGCTCAGCGTGGGGTCGAACATCCCGTTGATGATGCTGGGCAGATCGCCGGCGGAGTCCGAGAGCGAGGCGAAGGTCAGCGGGTCCGTGGTCAGGAAGTTCCACCACCACTCGGGACGGTACGAGGCGTCCACGACGGTCTTGGCGCTCAGCCGCGGGGGGATGGTCATGCCGTTGCGGACGTCGCGCAGCCGCTGGCCGGCCACGGGCGTGTCCACGGTGACGAGCAGGGCGCCGTAGCCCGACGCGGCGGCGCGCTCGATGAGGTCGCGGGCGCGGTCGCGGTCCCTCCAGAGGTAGAGCTGGAACCACCGGTCGCCGTCGCCGGACGCTGCCGCCGTCTCCTCGATCGAGCGGGTACCCATCGTGGAGAGGCTGAACGGGATGCCCGCGGCGGCCGCGGCCGCGGCGCCCGCGTCCTCCCCCTCGGCGTGCATGAAGCGTGTGAAGCCGGTGGGCGCGATCCCGAACGGCAGCGCGGACCGGGCTCCCGCGATCTCGACCGACAGGTCCGGGGCGGCCACGCCGTGCAGGATCCGCGGCAGCAGCTCCACAGAGTCGAAGACCTCGCGGGAGCGGCGCGCGGTGATCTCGCGCTTGGCGGCGCCGTCCACGTAGTCGAACGCGGCAGCCGGGGTTCGACGCTTGGCGATCGCGCGCAGGTCCGCGACGTCGGCCGCCCGGGCGAGCCGGGCCTGGCGTCCGAGCCCGGGCGGGGCGAACCGCATCAGCGGGGCGAGCTCGGCGACGTCGGGCAGGCGGCGGGTCAGCGGCGTGAGGCGGGAGGGGCGGGACATGGGGTCCTTTCAGTGTCGGTGGATCGGAGGGGCGACGGCGGACGTCGGCTCAGTGCTCCGTGGCGGGGCGGGCGCGGAGCCAGAGGACGACGGCGGCGGCGGACGTCAGGCAGCACGCCGCGACGAAGCACGCCGCCGGCCACCAGGCACCGCTGGCCTGCCCGACAAGCCACGCGGCGACCATGGGGGTGAATCCGGCGATGACGGCGCCGTTGGCCTCGCGGGCGATGCCGATGCCGGAGAAGCGCTGACGGGGCGGGAACAGGCCGGCCAGGAAGGAACCCTGCGCGCCCGAGGTCAGGGCGATGACGAACGCGTAGCCACCCGCGATGGCCAGTCCCGCCGTCACAGCAGAACCGCTGGCCATGCCTGCGAACAGCACGAACACGTACCCGGCCCCCAGGAGGGAGCCGAGCGCCAGCACGCGGCCCGCGCCGAAGCGGTCCGCCGCCCAGCCGCCGACGGGGGTGGCGAGGACGCCGGCCAGGGACCCGAGGGTCACGGCGCCGAGCGCCTCGGGCCTGGTCAGGCCCACCGACGCGGAGGTCAGGAACGAGAGGGCGAACACGGCCATGGCGTAGTTCAGTGCGTTGTGGCCCGTGATGGAGAGGAAACCCACCACGAGAGCCCGCCCCCGCGTGCGGACCAGCTCGACGGCGGGGGTCTTCTCCCGCTCGCCCCGTTCGGCGGCGCGGCGCTGGGCCTCGCGGTATTCCGGTGTCTCGTCCAGCCTGCGGCGGATGAACCAGGCGAGCACGAACAGCACGGCCGAGGCGAGGAACGGCCAGCGCCAGGCGCCTGCCAAGAGTGCTTCGTCGCCCAGGGAGGCCACCCCCAGGAACGCCGCGGTGGCCAGGGCGATGCCCGCCGGCGGTGTGGCCAGCACGAAGGAGGTGTAGAGGCCGCGGCGGGCCGGCGGCGCGAACTCCGCCACGAGCGTCATGGCCCCCGCGAGCTCGGCGCCGGCCCCCATGCCCTGGAGCAGCCGCAGGAGGACCAGCAGCACGGGTGCCAGGGCGCCGACCGCCGTCGCAGTGGGCAGGAGGCCGATGCCGACGGTGGCCACGCCCATCATGAGGATCGTGAGCAGCATGGCCGGGCGGCGACCATGGCGGTCGCCGAGATGGCCGATGAGTGCCCCGCCCAGCGGGCGCGCCACGAAACCGACCGCGAAGGTGGCGAAGGCGGCCAGCGATGCGCCCGAGCCGACACCGGCGAAGAAGAGCGGGCCGATGACGAGGCCGGCGGCGGCCCCATAGAGGGCGTAGTCATACCACTCGATGAGCGTGCCCGTGACGGCCGCCGTCAGGGCGCGACGCACGCCAGGGGTCATGCGGCGGGAATGGCCCGGGCGGGAGTCGGCAGGAGGCTCCGGGGTGCGGGGGCTCACCGCGGATCGAGTGGTGTCCATGAAATATCTTTCTATCAGCACGGTGATACAGTCCACAACATGCATGACGGGACAGGTGGGCGGAGCGACGACGGTCGCGACGGTCCGGCCCAGGGCGCCCCAGCACCGGACACCTCAGCGCCGGGTGCAGCCCGGACCCCTCGCGGTCAACGGGTGCTCTCCGAACTGCGGGGCCTGATCCTGACCGGGGCCATCGGTCCCGGCGAGGTGCTCGTGGAGCCCCAGCTCGCCGCCCGCTTCGCGACGTCCAAGACCCCTGTCCGCGAGGCCCTCCACGTCCTCGCCGCCGAGCACCTCGTGACCGTGCTGCCGAAGAAGGGGTATCTCGTCGCCACGATGACGCCGCAGGACCTCGCCGAGGTGCTCGATCTGCGCATGCTCCTGGAGCCGCACGCCACGGCCGAGGCGGCGCGGTACGCGGATGCCGCGGGCGTGGCCCGTCTGCGCACCCTCCTCGCGGACCAGGGCGTCGCCACCGATCCCCTGGAGCGGATGCGACACGCGGCCGACCTGCACCGATCCCTCGCCCTGCTCGGACGGAACGGGCGCCTGTCCACGTCGCTGGAGCGGTGCTTCGATGAGACGGCCCGGGCCCATCACGTCCTCGGCGGTCTCAACGCGCACATGGAGTCGGACGTCGAGCTCGATGAGCATGCGCGCATCGTGGAAGCGGTGGAGTCCGGAGACGCGGAGGCCGCCCGCGAGGCCATGCGCACCCACCTGCGCACGATCCGCCGCGTCACCCTGCGTCAGTGGACCGACGGCCCGGGGCTCTGGGACTGACCCCCGCACCGCACGCCAACGTGAAGCGCCCTGGGTTTGTTGGAGACTCCTGACCTTGGAAACGAGGATGGAGTTATGCCGAAAGAGCAGACAGCGGGGAAGCCGACGACGCGTCGGTATTCGCCGGAGGAGAAGGCCGCGGCGGTCCGGATGGTGCGGACGCTGCGTGTCGAGCTGGGGACCGAGCATGGGACTGTGCAGCGGGTCGCGACGCAGCTCGGATACGGGGTCGAGTCCGTGCGGATGTGGGTCAAGCAAGCCGACATCGACGACGGCGTCACCTCTGGCGTGAGCAGCGCTGAGGCGCGGCGGGTGCGTGAACTGGAGCAAGAGGTCCGGGAGTTGCGGCGGGCCAACGAGGTCCTCAAGCGTGCTGCGTCTTTCTTCGGGGCGGAGCTCGACCGCCACTACCGGAAGTAGTCGCGTTCATCGACGCGAACAAGGATGACCTGGTCGACGGTCGCCGGCTCGGAGTCGAGCTCATCTGCAGGCTGCTGCAGGTGGCTCCGAGCAGCTACTACGCCGCCAAGACCCGCGCCCCCTCGGCTCGCGCGGTGCGGGACGAGGAGCTGATCCCGCAGCTGGTCGAGCTCTGGGAGAGGAAACTACCGCGTCTATGGAATCCGCAAGCTCTGGAAAGCCGCCGGCTGGGCGGGGATCATGATCGGCCGAGACCAGACCGCCCGGCTGATGCGCGCTGCAGGCATCGAGGGTGCGCGGCGGTCGAAGAGGGTCAAGACCACCCGGCCGGACCCGGCGTCGGCGCGGCACCTGGACCTCGTGAAGCGGGAGTTCACCGCGCCTGCCCCGAACCGGCTCTGGGTCACCGACCTGACGTTCGTGCCGACGTGGGCCGGCGTCGCGTACGTCTGCTTCATCGTCGACGCGTTCAGCAGGATGATCGTAGGGTGGCGGTGCGCGTCACACATGCGCACCGAGATGGTCCTCGACGCGATCGAGATGGCCCGCTGGTCCCGCGGCGCTCGCCACGAGGACCTGCGCTGCCACAGCGACGCGGGGTCTCAATTCACCTCCATTCGCTACGGCGAACGCCTCGCCGAGATCGGAGCGACACCGTCGATCGGGACCGTCGGGGACAGCTATGACAACGCCCTGGCCGAGACCGTGAACGGCTATTAC
The DNA here is from genome assembly GCF_017168505.1 of Micrococcus sp. KRD077. Taxonomy (NCBI): domain Bacteria; kingdom Bacillati; phylum Actinomycetota; class Actinomycetes; order Micrococcales; family Micrococcaceae; genus Micrococcus; species Micrococcus sp. KRD077. Next base: position 7,326 of record NZ_JABFAZ010000081.1, read on the forward strand.
AAGGCCGAACTCGTCCGCGGACCCGCACGGCCAGGCCCCTGGCGAACGGTCGAGGACCTCGAGCTCGCGACCCTCGGGTGGGTGCACTGGCACAACACGCAACGCCTCCACGGCTACCTCGGCGACGTCCCACCCGCCGAGTTCGAGGACACGTTCTATGCTGTCGAAGCCGACCGCGAACAGCTGGTCGGAATCAAATAGCGGGAGTCTACATCAGACCCAGGGCGCTTCACACCTGGAGATCGAGCGTAGCCATGAAACTAGCCACGATGAGCTGGGGGCGCCGAGGGCACACGGCCCGTCTCCACAAGGGGGACGGCTACCGAGCCCAACGGGACTCGAAGCTGCCCACGCTCGCGCCCGGGGCCCAGCACCGGTCGTGACCTAACCCCGGGATGAAACCCAGGGTGTTTCATATGTTCTTCGGAGGAAGATGGAGTCATGACGACCCCGGCCGTACGAGCCTTCACCCGACTGATCGACGACCCATACGAGGCCCTCAAGGAGGTCATCGACGAAGTCCGGGCGCAGTATCCGTCATACGCGCCTGTGACCGATGCCCTGCTCGCGTCGTCCTTCGACCAGAACATGCGCATGAGTCGGGAATGTGTTCTCGCCGGATCGCCGCCAGACGCGGACACTATGACGAACTATGCCCAAATCAGCCGTGCCCGGCTTGACTCGGGGGTCCCCGTCGAGGACCTGATGGCCTCCTTTCGTTTCTCGATGGGACGGATCGCGGACCACCTCGACCGACTGATGAAAGAGGAACGCGCCACCACTGAAGAGCGACTCGATGCGTACCGAAAGATTTGGATGGTCAGCGATGCATACACCACTTCCCTGGTCAACGAATACCGGCACCACGCCCTCCAAGTCGCAGCCGACGATTATCGCTTCCAAGTGGACCTCTTCCGAGCCCTCGCCGAGCGTGGGCCTAAGCCAAACCCGCTGGACGAAACCTCTACCCGAGGCCTGCTGAGCCTCCGGCTGACGTACCGCGGGTTCGTCGCCAAGCGTGAAGACGGTCAGCTCGGGCAGGACCACCAGCTTCGCGAATCAATTAGCAAACTCATCGGTCCCGGCCAAGGACTCTGCGTCGTCCAGCACGGACGCGTTGAAGGAGTGGTGGGGCGACGTTTCACGGCTCCACCGGGGGCGTCCGTATCCTTTGGCGAGCTCGCCCCCGTGCCTGAGCTTCACAACTCAATAGCACTCGCTAGGTGTAAGAGGTCATGACGTTGTTGACTCGTGCCGGGGCCAACGAGGTTGGCGGGGCGTCCCCGCAGGAGGTATGAGGCCGATGGTAGTTGTAGTGGTTCACCCACACCTGCAGGGCCTCACGC